>JBAPWU010000085.1:0-5650 GCA_049283855.1 Kineosporiaceae bacterium | reverse complement strand
GCCCAGGTCGCGCAGGGCGGCGAGCGCCGAACCCGCGGTCGCCCCTCCGCCGAGCACGATCGCCTCGCGCACCGTCCCCGCTCCGGCCTCGCCGAGCGCGTGCAGGATCCCGTAGACGTCGGTGTTGTAGCCGTGCAGGCGAAGGTCCTGGTCGAGGATCACCGTGTTGACCGCGCCGACCTGCGCGGCCAGTTCGCTCTCGGCCACCAGGTGGGTGCGGACGGCGCGTTTGAGCGGCATGGTCACCGACAGGCCCGCCCAGCCCGGGTCGAGCCCGGCCAGGAATGCGGGCAGCGCGTCCTCCTCGACGTCCACCGCGTCGTAGCGCCAGCCGTCCAGGCCGAGCGCGGCGTAGGCGGCCCGGTGCATCACCGGGGACAGCGAGTGCGCCACCGGGTGCCCCACGACCGCGGCACGGCGCGGCGCACCGGGCATCTCAGCGACCGGGGTGGGCGGCGAGCCACTTGTTGAGCTCGGCCTGGAGCGCGAAGAACTCGGTCTCGCTGGTCGCGAACTTGGTCTCCCCCGTGTCGGGGTTGACCGCGACGAAGTAGAGCCAGGGTCCGACGGCCGGGGTGAGCACGCCCTGGATCGCCACCCGGCCGGGACTGCAGATGGGACCGGCCGGCAGTCCCGTGAACCGGTAGGTGTTGTACGGCGAGTTCAGCGTCGTCTCCTTGGTGGCCACGCCCACCTTGCGCCGGTGCAGGGCGTAGTTGAGCGTGGTGTCCAGTTGCAGTGGCCGGTCCGCGGCGATCCGGTTCTGGAGCACCCGGGCGATCTTGGCGGCATCCTCGTCGTGTCCGCTCTCGGCCTGGACCAGGCTGGCCTCGATGATCGTCGCCTGCCACTTCTCCCGGGGCACGCCGAGATCGCCCAGTTCGCTCTGGGTGCGCTCGACCATCTCGGTGAGCAGGTCGACCGCGGTGGCCTTCGGGGAGATCTCGTAGGTGGCCGGGAACAGCCAGCCCTCGACCAGGCCCTTGGCCTCGGCCGGAAGCCCGATCTCAGCCGGCAGCTTCAGCGCGGCCACGAGGTCGGCCTTGGGGATGCCGGACTCCTTCGCCACGACGTCGACGATCTCGGCGGCGCGCAGGCCCTCCTTGACCGTGGTCCGCTTCACCCGCCGATTGGCCGGATCGGCGAGCAGGTCGAGAGCGCCCGCAGCGGACATCTGCTTCTTCATCGGGTAGACGCCGGCCCGGATCGAGCCGGCCCGGGCGTCCTTGTTCGCGGCGTCGACGAAGGCCCGCGCGCTCTTGACCACATCCTGGTCACGCAGCGTCTGGGCGATGCTCGTACCGCTGGCCCCGTCCGCGATGGTCACCGTGACCTCGCCCGTTCCCGGCCCGGGGTAGTCGTCCGCCTCGGTGAGCGAGGCGATCACAGGCCGGATGGTGAACCAGGCCAGCATCACGGCGCCGACCAGCACGCCCAACCCGATCAGCACCGAGACCCACGTTCGACGGCTGCGGGTCTTGCGTCGCCGCTCCGCGGCGCGGGCCGCGCGGCGCTCACTCATCCGGACCTCATTCACAACCGCTTGTTCACGGAAGTGGAGCCTCCGCGCCTGCTCTCGCGGCCCCGGTCGGTCCGGTGCCGGTCGTCCTGCGGGTCGTCGTCCTGCTCGATCACGACCACCTGCCCCGGCGCCCGCCCGGACACCCGCTCGGCGTCCAGGGCGGCCTGAAGGAAGACCACGGCGGCGGCCTGGTCGACGACCGGACGCGCGCGCCGCTCCTTCCTACCGGCATCGCGCAGCGCCCGGGTGGCGGTGACCGTGCTGAGCCGTTCGTCGACCAGCCGGACGCCGACCGGAGCTACCCGCCGCGCGACCGCCTCAGCGTAACCGCGGGCGGCCGCTGCCGCAGGACCCTCGCCGCCGCCGAGCCGCAGCGGCAGGCCCACCACGACCTCGATCGCACCCCATTCGCGAACAAGCCGGGCAATCGCCTCGATATCGGCTCCGGTGGTGCCGTCCCGGGCCAGGGTCTGCACCGGGGTGGCCAGCAGGCCCTCGGGATCACACCGGGCCACCCCGACGCGAACGCTGCCGACGTCGACCGCCAGGCGCACGCCGTGGCGCATCAGGTCACCGCTGGGTGACCGTCTCGCCGACCGCGTGCTCGAGCCGGCGCAGCGCCTCGCCCAGCTTCGCGGCGTCGGCGCCACCCCCCTGGGCGATCTCGGCCGAACCGCCGCCACCGCCGCCGAGCACCCCGGACGCCGTCCTGACCAGCTCCGCGGCCGAGATCCCCCAGCGCCGCCCTTCCTCGTTCGTCGCCACCACGACCAGAGGCCGTCCTTTGGCCACTCCACCGATCGCGACCACCGCCGGCCGTCCGGGCGCCAGCCGGCCCCGGACGGTCAGGGCGAGGGCGCGCAGGTCGTCCGCAGCGACCTGGCCGGCCTCGTGCGTGACCACCTGGACGCCGAACACGTCGGTGGGCTGCTCGGCGAGCCGTCCGGCGCCGGCGAGCACCTGTCCGGCCCGCATCGCGTCGATCTCCTTGGTCGCCTCGCGCACCTGGGCGACCAAGGAGGCCACCCGGTCGGGCAGCTCCTCGGGGCGCACCTTGAGTGCCTCGGTGAGCTGGGAGACCAGGACATGCTCGCGGGCGGCGAACGCGTAGGCGTCGGCCCCGACCAGAGCCTCGACCCGGCGCACCCCGGAGCCGATCGAACCCTCGCCGAGCAGTCGCACCATGCCGAGCTGGGACGATCGCGCGGCGTGGGTGCCGCCGCACAGCTCGCGGGTCCACTCCCCCACCGAGATCACCCGAACCCGGTCGCCGTACTTCTCGCCGAACAGCGCCATCGCGCCGGCCGCACGGGCCTGCTCCTGGGTCATCACCTCGGCGCGCACCTCGAGGTCCTCGACCAGGAGCGCGTTGACCCTCGCCTCGACGTCGCGCAGCGCGCTGCCGGGCAGGGCCGCGTTGGCGTGGAAGTCGAACCGGAACCGGCCCGGGGAATTTTCCGACCCGGCCTGGGTCGCGGTGTCGCCCAACGCCTCCCGGATCGCCTTGTGCACCATGTGGGTGGCCGTGTGCGAGCGGCTGATCGCCTTGCGGCGCTCGATGTCGACCGCAGCCCGAGCCGTCGCGCCGACCTTGACCTCCCCGGAGACCACCCGGCCGCGGTGCACCACCAGGCCGGTGATCGGGGTCTGCACGTCCTGGATCTCGACCAGGGCCCCGTCCACCTCGATCCGGCCCGCGTCGGCGAGCTGGCCGCCGCCCTCGGCGTAGAAGGGGGTGCGGTCGAGCACCAGCTCCACCTTCTGGCCCTCGTGGGCGACGTCCACGCCCTCGCCGTCGACGAGCAGCGCGCGGACGGTCGCCTCGGAGACGAGGTGGTCGTACCCGGTGAACTCGACCGCGGCACCGAGGGTCTCGGTCATCCCGCGGTAGACCGAGGTGTCGACATGGCCGGTCTTCTTCGACGCCGCGTCGGCCCTGGCCCGGCTGCGCTGCTCCTCCATTAGCCGGCGGAACTCCGCCTCGTCGACGGCCAGGCCCTGCTCGGCCGCCATCTCCAGGGTCAGGTCGATCGGGAAGCCGAACGTGTCGTGCAGTTGGAAGGCCTTGGCCCCGGCCAGGCTGGCCGCGCCGACCCGCTTCGCCTCGCGCACCGCGACGTCGAGGATCGTGGTCCCGGCGGTCAGGGTCGCACCGAACGCCTCCTCCTCGGCGGCGACCACCTGGCCGATCCGGGAGAACTCGCCCTCCAGCTCGGGGTAGGAGGCCACCATCACGTTCTTCGAGACCGTCGTCAGGTCGAGCAGGGTCGCGTCCTGGACGCCGAGCAGGCGGACGGCGCGCACCACCCGGCGCAGGATCCGGCGCAGCACGTAGCCGCGGGCATCGTTGGACGGCGTCACGCCGTCACCGATCAGCATCAGGCCGCTGCGCACGTGGTCGGCGATCACCCGCATCCGGACGTCGTCGTCGTGGTCGGCGCCGTACCGCTTGCCGGACAGCTCCTGCACCCGGGCGATGACCGGGAAGACCTCGTCGATCTCGTACATGTTGTCCTTGCCCTGCAACAGGTACGCGACGCGTTCCTGGCCGAGCCCGGTGTCGATGTTCTTGGCCGGCAGCTCCCCGATGATCGGGTAGCCCTCCTTGCCCGGGCCCTCGCCCCGGATGTTCTGCATGAAGACCAGGTTCCAGAACTCCATGTAGCGGTCGCCGGCCTCCCAGTCCCGGTCGGCACCGAAGGCGGGCCCACGGTCGATCAGGATCTCGCTGCACGGCCCGCACGGGCCGGGCACGCCCATCGACCAGTAGTTGTCCTTCATGCCCAACCGGATGATCCGGTCGTCGGCCAGACCGGCGATCTTCTTCCACAGCCCGATCGCCTCGTCGTCCTCGACGTAGACCGAGACGTAGAGATCCTTCTCGTCGAAACCGAACCCGCCGTCGGCGATGGGCGCGGTGGTGAGCTCCCAGGCGAGTTCGATCGCCCCCTCCTTGAAGTAGTCGCCGAAGGAGAAGTTGCCGTTCATCTGGAAGAACGTGCCGTGCCGGGTGGTCTTGCCGACCTCCTCGATGTCCAGGGTCCGCACGCACTTCTGCACACTGGTGGCCCGCGTGTAGGGCGGGGTCTCCTGGCCCAGGAAGTACGGCTTGAACGGCACCATGCCGGCGTTGACGAACAGCAGCGTGGGGTCGTCGTAGAGCAGGGGGGCGCTGGGCACCACGGTGTGGCCGCGGCTGGAGAAGAAGCTCAGCCAGCGGCGGCGGATCTCTGCCGACTCCATTGCTGCAGTGTCCTTTCAGCTGTCCCGTGGTGTCGTGGGGTTTTCGAGCAGGTCGCGGGCCTCCTGCGGGTCCATGGCGCCCGCCTCGACGCCCAGGGCCACCCGCAGCTCCTGCTCGCGCTCGGCCATGCCCTCGCGGACGGCGCCGGCCAGTTCGCGCAGGCCGTCACCCCAGGAGGCCAGCGAGCCGGAGACCCCTTCCGGGGTGAAGGCGCTGGCGGCCCTGCTCACCTTGCGGACCACCAGGATGCCGACCACGGCGCCGAGCGCCACCCAGAACAGCCGTCGCATCGCCGGCTCACCGCCCCCGGCGGCGGGAGCGGGCCGAGCGCCCGGACATCGCCTGCCGGACGCCGTAGCTGAACGCGGCGACCTTGACCACCGGCGAGCCCATGGTGGCGGCGAACAGGGAGGTCAGCGCCGAGACGTTGGTCGACATCTGGGCCACGTTGGAGGTGATCGTGTCGACCTTGGTCAGCTGCTGGTTGGTGGTCGCCACCGTCGTGGTCACCTCGGTCAGCAACGGGGTGGTGCCGTCGGAGATCCCGCGCACCGTGAGGCGGGCCTCGTCCAGCACCCGGCCCAGCTTGATCAGTGGAATGCCCAGGAACCCCACCAGGATCAGGAACCCGATGGCGAACATGAGCGTGGCGATGTCGCCGACAGACATGCGGTGATCCCCTCCTGATGTGCGCCTCTCACGAGGGGACCGACCCTATCGCGCGTCGCAGGACCGCGCGGATCCGCGCCAGCCGGGGGCCGATCTCCCGCTCGGCGCCACGGTCCGTCGGGTGGTAGTAGTCCGTGCCGGCGAGGGCGTCGGGGGCGTACTGCTGCTCGACCACCCCGCGCGGGTCGTCGTGGGCGTACCGGTAGCCCGTGCCG
>JBAPWU010000084.1:0-3817 GCA_049283855.1 Kineosporiaceae bacterium | reverse complement strand
ATCATCAGCCGTCAGGTGGACGGCGCCGGCTGGGATGCGATGGGTGAGATGAGGATCGACTGACCCCAGGTGCGGCTGATGCGCGAGAGCTGAGGTTCAGCTCGTGAACGAGTGCTGCAGCAGCCAGATGTGGGGCCCCGCGTGGACCAGGTCGCCGTACCACCAGTGACCCGGAGCGATCCGGACCGACGGCGGGACCCCGGCCGCCCGGTGCAGGCTGTCGCCGAAGTTCAGGGTGCGGGTGATCCCGGAGGCCCCCACCTGGACGAGGGCCCGATGGGCACCCACCTGGGTCGGTGCCTCGAGCGTGCGGTTGCCGTGCAGGGTGATCCGGAAGTGGTCGTTCCGCAGCGTGTTGAGCACCGGCGGGTCGGGAGTCGCGCGGGGACGGAACAGCGCGGGATCGGCCGAACGGACGGCGTCCATCGCCGTCTCCCACAGGGTCGGCGAGGGCCCAGGGTCCGTGCGCACCGAGGCGTTGAGCTCCACCTGCACCCACGCCCAGCCGTGGACGCCGGCGGCCCTGCCCTGCTCGTTCCCGGTCGCCAGCAGCTCGGTCGCGGAGGAGTCCCAGCTGCGGGTCGTGACCAGCCCGCGCCGGGTGAGCTGCTCGGCGATCCTGATCGCGGGCAGGGTCAACCGGGCCGAGCCGGTGGAGACGACGGCCTGCACGCCGGTGCGCCGGTCCGCGAAGCCATGGATCTGCACCTGGGGTATCCCCGGGGGGCCGAACACATCGGTCCAGGCGTGGTGGAAGAGGGACTCGGTGTTGTAGGCCTGATCGGCCACGGTGCCCTTCACCTGCCCGGCCCACGTGGTGTCGCGATGCACCGTCGCCATCATCAGCAGGGCCCCGGGGATGGCCCGCCACAACCTCAGGGCGAGCTCGTGGCACTGCTCGTCGGCCCGCGTGTGCGGGACGGCGATGCACACGGTGACCGGAACGGAGGCGTCGAGCAGGTAGAGGCCCCATTCCCGCGCCGTTCCCGTCGGCGACACGGCCATCAGGTAGGGCCGGCCGGCCGGGAAGGCGGCGCTCCGGGTGACCGGATCGGTGCCCGAGGACACGGTGAACCCGAGCGGATGCAGCTCGGCGGCGGCCGTGGGGAGATCATGCGACCTCAGCGCCGTCAGCCCCGCCACCCCCTGGGTCAGCAGGGCGAGCGTGGGCGAGTCGTAGTACGGCGGAACGGTGCGCCGGGTGACGCCCGCTGCCACCGTCCTCACCGTCGTGCCGGGGTCCTCGGGCATGGCGTGCTCCTCCGCGGCTGGGTCAGAGGACGGGCAGGGTGGCGTGGGAGTTCACCCCCGGTGAGCCTGGCGCTGGACCGGAGTCCTCGTAGGAGATCGGCAGGAGATTCCGGGTTCCGTGCATGACGGCCCCCTTCGGAGGACTGTCCCGGGAAAGGCTGTAGCTCGACGCTAGATCCGCCCGGGCGCGGTGGCCAGAGGCCTACTTCCCCCGTGTGCCCGGCTGCCCGATGGTCCCCGGTCGGGCCTCTCGCGGAGGAGCAGGATGGAAGTGCAGCCAGAGGTCTGGCGACCGCGGGGGTGGTCCAGGTGCGCGCACGAGGCACGTTCGCCGTCCGGACAGAGAGTCGGACGGCTGATCCGACCGGTGTGCCGATCACCGAAGCGGAAGGCAGCCCACACCGTCCCTGAGCGCGTCGCGCTCGGGCCGTGGGCGTGTCTGCCGGTCGGACAAGGAGGATTGTGATGAAGCGAAGGATTCTCGGGATGCTGTTGGCCGTCGGGGTGGCCACGCCGGTCGGCGTCGCACTGGCGGCATCGGCCCAGACGGTCCCGGCTGCATCCACGACCGTGGCTGCTGCTGTGACCGCCTCTGCGCCACGGGGTCTGTGCATCCAGAACAACACAGGCCTGCCGTTCTACCTGCCACTGGTGGACGGCAAGTGCCCGGCCGCCAGCGGCTCGAACCCCGGCTACTGGCTGAGCAACCCGCCGTTCGGCATCGTCGGACTGGTCGGGCCGCAGGGCCCAGTCGGGCCGGCGGGGCCGCAGGGCAGGCGCGGACCGACCGGACCGCAGGGCCCGGCGGGTGACACCAGCGTGGTGCCCGCGCGGGCGAGCGTCACGTTGACGGCGGCCGACCCGGCGTCCCAGACGGTCACCGTCAAGGGCCTGCCGGCGTACAGCACCGGCAATATCGAGTTCGCCGGCAACAACGCCGAGGCCCGGCCGGTCGGATCGACCATCAGCGTCGTCCCGATCGCGCCCGCCGGCGGTGCGACCACGAGGTCGTTCACCGTCAAGCAGGCCGGGCTGGGGACCAACTCGTTCGTGCTCACGATCACCGTGATCTCGTTCAAGTAGTCCCCTCGACCGGCGGCGCCGCGCTCACAGCCCGAGTGGCTGTGAGTGCGGCGCTCGCTGGTGGGACCATCGAGGCATGTACGTGGCGAACCACTTCTCGATGTCGGACCCTCAGATCCACGCGTTGCTCGGGGCGGCCGGAGCGGCCGACCTGGTGACAGCGCACGAGCACGGGCTGGTGGCGACGTTCCTGCCGTTCGTGTTCGACCCGGACGTCGGTGAGCACGGCACCCTGATCGCTCACGTCGCACGGAACAACCGGCAGTGGATCGACCCGGTGATCGGCGAGGCGATGGTCATCGTGCACGGCCCCGACCACTACATCTCGCCGCGCTGGATGCCCTCGTTCGCCGAGCACGGTCAGGTGGTTCCGACCTGGAACTACCTGACCGTGCACGCCTATGGCCGCCTGATCGCCCATGACGACCCGGCCTGGACCGAGGCCGCCGTCCGCCGGTTGACCGGCGTGCACGAGCAGCTCTACTCGGTGGACCAGGTGCCCGCGGACTACGTCGAGCGGCAGGTACGGGCGATCGTGGGGATCGAGGTGCAGCTCACCCGGGTCGAGGCCAAGGCCAAGATGAGCCAGAACAAGCTGCCGGACGACGTCTCGGGCGTCGTGCACGGACTGCGCGACGAGGTCGGTGGCGAGCGGGCCGAGCAGACCGCAGCCTGGATGCAGGAGCACTCGGTACCTACGGCCGAGCGCCGCGAAGCCCTGCTCGCCGAGGTCGCCCGAACCCGTCGCCACTGACCGGCCGATGACGTTATGACCCGACGTCACCGGGGCATCGGGCTCGTTCCTGGGCTGGAGCCTGCTGCTCCGGCCCGGGACACCGCACCGATCATCAGGAGCGCCGCGATCGCGAGCCCGATCCCGCCGGCGACCAACAGCCCGGCGGCGATCCGGCCGAGCGCGGGCAGCGTGGCTCCGACGTCCGCCCTCACGGCCACCCCGGGGGAGGCGTCGGCGCGCATCACCACCAGCACCCAGTCCGTCTCGTCGGCCGACCAGGTCAGCTGGAGCGGGCCGGCGCCATCGGTCCTGGTGATCCAGAACGACTGGCTGTCGGGGGCGGCCGGGGGCCGGTTGCCCGCGATCCGGCTGTAGGTCGGTCTGGCGTTCTCGAACCCGGTCACCTGTGCGTGCTCGACGCCGCTGAGGTAGGCCTCGACGTCCGCCGAACGGGCGATGCCCACGAAGGCCGCGCGGCTCGGATCGGTGGTCGTCACGCGCGCTCGCAGGGTGCCCAGGATCGATCCGGGCTGGGTCCAGCGCGGGCCGCCGTCGGAGACGGTGACGGTGGTCGAGGTCAGCGCGTACCCGGCGTCGCCGAGCTGGGCGGACGGGGTGGAGAGGAAGCCCGCGCCGTCGCGGGCCACCGGGGCCAGCGCGCAGGTGCCGCCGGCCAGGAGCAGCCCGCCCGAACCGAGCGCGAGCAGCCCGCCGACCACCAGCATGGCCACCGGTCCAGCCGTCCAT
>JBAPWU010000083.1:0-6958 GCA_049283855.1 Kineosporiaceae bacterium | reverse complement strand
GCCCTGCAGCCGGGTCAGCACGGCGAGCAGGTTCTGTTCGGCCCGGCCCACGACGTCCGCCGAGAGCGGGCCGTGCAGGCGACGGCCACGGACGAAGTCGACGAACGCCTCACGGGTGGTGTACCTCGGCTCGAAGCCGAGCACGGTCCGCATGCGGGTGGTGTCCATCACCCGGCCGAACCGCAGGAAGCGCACCTGCTCGGCGGAGAAGTCCGCCAGCCCGGCCCGGCGCACCGCCTGCCCGACGATGCCGGACAGCCGCTCGGGCACCGCCACGCTCGGCCGGCCGACCAGGCGCGTGGCCTGGCTGAGCAGCAGGATGCCGTCACCGGCGACGTTGATCGTGCCGGTCACCGGGGTCACCGTGGCCAGGCGCAGCGCCTCCAGACCGTCGTCCTCGTGCACGAACTGCAGCCGGGCGTCGAAGCCGAGCACGGTCGGGATCAGCGGCAGGGAGAAGTAGTCGGTCAGCGCGGTCCGCACCCCGGGGCCGATGAAGTTGGCCAGCCGCAGCGTGGCCACCTCGACGTCCGGACGGCGCCGCGAGAACCCGCGCACGTAGCCCTCGACCTCGACGCAGTCCTTGGCCCAGCCGGACTTCGGCAGCACCTTGGCGCCGTTGTCCTCGGTGAACATGACCGGGTCCCGCGGGCTCGACCCATAGATCCCCGCGGTGGACTTGACCACCAGCCGGCGGATTCCGGGGGACTTCTGGCACGCCGCGAGGAGCTGCATCGTGCCGATGACGTTGATCTCCTTCATGGAGACCCGACCCCCGGCACCGGTCGGAGTGGCGATCACGTTCATGTGCACCACGGTGTCGACCCGCGCCTGGTCGATCACCTTGGCGATCACCGGGTTGCGGATGTCGGCGCGCACGAACTCAGCGGCGCCGATGTCCTGGTTCGGCGGCACGACGTCCACGCCGATCACGCGGGTCACGGACGGATCCTGGGTGAGCAGGTGCGCGAAGCGCCCGCCGAGATACCTCGAGACCCCCGTCACGAGGACCACTCGCCCCATCGTTGCCCTCCAAGGTCGAGGTCAGCTCGAGCGCGGTCGGGTCGGCCGTCGTGGACGGCCGACCGCCGAGGTCACTTGCGGTTGCGCCGCTGGTGACGCGTCTTGCGCAGCAGCTTGCGGTGCTTCTTCTTGGCCATCCGCTTGCGGCGCTTCTTGATGACGGAGCCCACGGGACCTCACAGTCGGAACGTCGTGACGGGAACGTGCAACGGACAACGAGCACTCTCGTTCACCCTACCCGCCCCAAACCCTGCTCATGCTCCGCAGGTGAACACAATCCGGGTTCGCCGGGGCAGAAACGCGTACGCCCACGGCCATGACCGGGTTGGCTCAGGCCGTGTCGACGTAGGAGTGGCGCAGGTACTCGTGCACCGCCGACTCCGGAACGCGGAAGGAACGGCCGACGCGGACGGCGGGCATCTCGCCCGAGTGCACGAGCCGGTAGACCGTCATCTTCGACACGCGCATGATCGAGGCGACCTCGGCCACGGTGAGGAACCGGACGTCGGAGAAATCAGCGGGCATTCGTTGCGCACCAACCCTTCGTGCTTCGGCCGGTACACCCCCGGAACGGCCTGCCTGCGTTGTGTTGGCCTTGCGTCTGGAACTTGAGAGCACACTAGAGGCAGGCGTGACGGATGGGAAACTGCGTGAGTGTCGCGCCTCGCGGCAGGACGCTGACCTGCAGTGATGCCGAGCGCCCTACCGGGGGGCGTCGAGCAGGAAGGCCGCGATCGGGGGCAGCAGCCGCCAGGCGGCGACCAGGAGGGCGGCGAAGGAGACCAGATCGGCCGTGGTCACCCCGTGGTTCCAGGACAGGGAGAGCAGGGTGTCGCCCTCGACCATCTGGTTCGACATCAGCCAGGCCCCGGACAGCGGGATCAGTGCCACGGCCGCCCACCGGCTGCCGGCGACGGCGGCCACCGTGAAGACCATGAGTCCGGCGAGCACGCCGAGCACCACCAGCGGCGAGGCGGACATCACGTCACGCAGCGCGGCCAGGTGATCGATCACGGTTGTCCTGAACACCGCTCCATGAGAACACGCGCCGCTGTGCGCACGCTGTGTGCCCGGCCGGAGTCGCTCAGTCGAACCAGGGGTCCAGGCCGTGCAGGGGGAAGATCGCTCGCCGGGTGGCCATCACCACGCGGTCGACCGCGTCGCCCGGGTCGTGCCCCATCGACCAGGAGCGGTAGTGCACGGGTGCACCGTCGGTCATCCGTTGCGGAGCCTGCCGCCCGAAGCGCTCCATCACGTAGTCGCGCCAGGTGGCCGGCACGGCCGTCTCGGGCACGATCGGCGCGTGGGCGGCGATGGCGATCAGGTGCGCCCACGCCCGGGGCACGACATCGATCACCTCGTACCCCCCGCCGCCGAGGCCCACCCAGCGCCCACCGCAGACCTCGTGCGCCAGGTCGTGCAGGGACTCGTAGGAGGCCCGCTGGCAGTCCAGGGACAGGGCCATGTGGGACAGCGGGTCCAGGGTGTGGGAGTCGCAGCCGTGCTGGCTGACCAGGATGGACGGACGGAACTGGCGCAGCAGCGGCGGCACGATCGCGTGGAAGGAACGCAACCAGGCGGCGTCCGCCGTCCCGGGGGGGAAGGCGACGTTGACCGCCGAACCCTCCGCCCGCGACCCGCCGATGTCGGTCGCGTACCCCGTGCCGGGGAAGAGTACCCGGCCGGTCTCGTGCAGCGAGATGGTCAACACCCGGGGGTCGTCCCAGAAGATGCGCTCCACCCCGTCGCCGTGGTGGACGTCGACATCGACGTAGGCGACACGCTCGGCCCCGGCATCGAGCAGCGCCTGGATCGCGATGGCCCCGTCGTTGTAGACGCAGAAGCCGCTGGCGTGCCCCGCCATGGCGTGATGCAGGCCGCCGGCGAAATTGACCCCGTGGGCCGCCTCCCCGTTCCAGACGGCGAGGGCGACATCCCGGGAGCCGGCCGCAATCCGGGCGCTCGCCTCGTGCATGTCGCGGAAGATCGGCACGTCCGCGGTCCCCAGGCCCGCCCCGATGTTGATCATCGGGTTCTCACCGGAGGCCGCCTTCACCGCCGCGATGAACTCCGGGCTGTGGACGAGTTGGAGCACGTCGTCCTCGGCCGGTTCGGCACCGACCACGCGCACCCCGGCATGCTCGAGCAGCCCCAGATCACGGGTCAGCATGGAGGTGAGCAGGAGGCGGATCGGGGCCATCGGGTGACCGGGTCCGAAGTCATAGGCCGAGAAGGACTCGTCCCAGATCAGCCGGAGGACCTCCATCCGTCTACCGTACTTGCCGAGGGCACACGCGGGCAGGACCTCACGGCTCCTTCCCGTCACGATTGGGTCAGTTCATGCGGACGGCGGCACACCGGTGCCGCCGCAGAGGGGAGCGGGCAGTGCCTGGACGCAAGAGGCCGACCGACGATGCGGTACTCGTGTGCGGGCTGGGCCGGTTCGGCTCGGCGACCGCCCACGCCCTGGCCCGGCTCGGCCACGAGGTGCTCGCGGTGGACCGCGACCCACGGCTGATCGCCGAATGGTCCGGCCGGCTGCCGCACGTGGTGGAGGCGGACTCCACCTCGCCCGAGGCGATGGAGCAACTCGGGGTGGGCGGGTTCGAACTCGGCGTCGTCGCCATCGGCACCTCGGTGGAGTCCAGCGTGCTGACCGTTGCCACCCTGATCGACCTCGGGGTCAAGCAGTTGTGGGCCAAGGCGCTCACCGAGGCTCACGGTCGGATCCTGGAACGCCTGGGCGTCCATCATGTCGTCTACCCCGAGCACGACGCCGGGGAGCGGGTGGCCCACCTGGTCACCGGGCGGCTGATGGACTACATCGAGTTCGACGACGGGTTCGCGATCGCCAAGATGCGCCCGCCGCAGGAGGCGCAGGGGTTCACCCTGAACGAGTCGAAGGTGCGCGAGAAGTACGGGATCACCGTGGTCGGGGTCAAGGCCCCGGGCAAGGACTTCATCTACGCCGTCCCCGAGACCCGGGTGTCCAAGCACGACGTCATGATCGTCAGCGGAAGCTCCGAGCTCATCGAACGCTTCGCCGCCCGCCCCTAAACGGGCACGGTGTCACACACTGCCCGTCTGGCGGGCGCAGCGTCACACCGTGCCCGCGCGGGATGGGGGCGATGCCGCTCAGTCCGTGCGGGTCGGTGGCTCTGGGCAACCCGTGGCGGACGCCGCAGCCGCCGTTGACGAGAGCGCCTCGCACTTGCCCTCAGCATCTTGATGCACCTACTGCCACACCACGATGCTAGTCTTGACGCATGAGGACGACAGTCACCCTTGCCCCCGATGTAGCCGCGGAGCTGGAGCGGCTGCGCCGCGAGCAGGGCCTCGGGGTCAGTGAGGCCGTGAACCTCCTCGTCCGCCAGGGCATGCGTGCCACACCCGACCGGCACCCGTTCGCGAACATGACCGCCGATCTCGGGCTCACGGTCGACGTGACGAACGTCGGTGAGGTGCTCGACCTACTGGACCAGTACGAGGCCGAGGAACGCTCCGCGCGCGATCAGCGCCACGACGGGGCCTCGTAGTGCTCCTCGACGCCAACCTCCTCCTCTACTCGGTCGACACCAGCAGCCCGTTCCACGAGAAGGCGAACGACTGGCTGACCACAACCCTCAACCGGCAGCACCGCGTCGGCATCCCGTGGACCACGCTCGGCGCCTTCCTGCGCATCTCCACCCATCCGCGGATCACGGCTCGCCCTCTGTCGGCCACGCAGGCGTGGCAGCGAGTCGAGAACTGGCTGAGCGCGGGCTGCGTATGGGTCCCGCCGGCCACCGAGCGCACGGCTGCCGTCCTCGGCCGGCTGCTGACCACGTCACACGTCACCGGCAACCTGGTGCCGGACGCCATGCTGGCCGCGCTGGCCATCGAGCACGGACTCGAGGTGGCCACGGCCGACACCGACTTCGGCCGCTTCCCCGAGGTCCGCTGGGCGAACCCCCTCCTCGTCTGAGTCCGGGCGCCGTCGACTACGCGGTGCCGGAGGAGAGCTCCCGCGAGCGGTCGCGCGCGGCGACCATGGCGGTCAGGAACGCCGCACGCACCTTGTGGTCGTCGAGCTCGCGCAGCGCGGCCATCGTGGTGCCGGCCGGGCTGGAGACCTGCTCGCGCAGCACCGTCGGGTGCTCACCGGTCTCCTTGAGCATGGTGGCCGCGCCGTAGAGGGTCTGCACCACCAGTTCGGTGGACGTCGAGCGCGCCAGCCCGAGCAGCACCCCTGCCTCGATCATCGCCTCGACCACGTAGAAGATGTACGCCGGGCCCGACCCGCTGATCGCGGTGATCGCGTCCTGGTGGTACTCGGCCACCTCCACGACCTTCCCGGTCGCTTCGAGCAGTGCCCGGGCCCGGGTCAGATGCGCTGCGTCGCAGTGCTTCCCGGGCGACATCGCGGCCATCCCCTGATCCACCAACGCCGCCGTGTTCGGCATCACCCGGACCACGGCGACGTCGTAGGGCAGGCGATCCTCGACGAAGGCGGTCGAGATCCCGGCCGCGATGCAGACGATCAACGTGCCGGGCCGGATCGAGGTCGAGATCTCCTCCAGCAGCCCGGCGATGTCCTGCGGCTTGACCACCAGCACCACGGTGTCCGCGGCGGCCGCGGCCTCGGAGTTCTCCCGCACCGCCACCGCATACCGATCGGCCAGCTCACGGGCCCGCTCCGGACGCCGCTCGGTGATCACGACGTCGCTCGCACTCCACCCCGCCCGCAGCAACCCGGACAGCAGGGTCTCCCCCATCACCCCGGCGCCCAGGATCGCCACCTGCTCGCCCATCGTCGTCCCCTCGCTCGGTCCGGTGTCAGTTCCTGGTCACCAGCGAGCGCAGGAAGAACGCCACGTTGGCCGGGCGCTCGGCCAGCCGGCGCATGAAGTAGCCGTACCAGTCGTCGCCGTAGGGCACGTAGACCCGCACGGTGTCGCCGTCACCGGCCAGTCTGCGCTGCTCGTCGGGCCGGATCCCGTAGAGCATCTGGAACTCGTAGCTCCCCTGCGGCCGCTTGTTCTGCACGGCCAGGGCGTTGCCGATGTCGATCAGCCGCGGGTCGTGCGTGGCCAGCATCGGGTAGCCCGACCCCGCCATCAGGGTCCGGGCACACCGCACGTAGGCCAGGTCGACGTCCTTCTTGCTGGCATAGGCCACGGACTCCGGCTCGCGGTAGGCGCCCTTGCACAACCGCACGCGCGACCCCTCGTGGGCCAGGTCCACGCAGTCGCCCTCGGTCCGGTACAGGTAGGCCTGCAGGACGGCGCCCACCCACGGGTACTCCCGGCGCAGCTCCTGCAGCACCGACAGGGTGGAGTCCACGGTGGTGTGGTCCTCCATGTCCAGGGTGACCGTCGTGCCGGCCGCCGCCGCCGCGGCGCAGATCTCGTGCGCGTGCTCGAGCGCGATCTTCTCGCCGTCCGCGCCCAGGGCCTGCCCGATCGCCGACAGCTTCACCGAGACCTCGCACCGGCCGCCCTCGGTCAGGCCGGCGTCCGAGAGCGCCTCGAGCACGGCGCGGTAGGCATCGCGGACGGCGCGCGCCTGGGCGATGTCGGTCGTGTCCTCACCGAGGTGGTCCAGGGTCGTGGTCAGACCCTCGCCGACCAGATCGCGGCAGGCGGCCACGGCGTCCTCGACGGCCGCGCCCGGCACGTAGCGGCGGACCACGGACCGGGAGATGGGCGCGGTCTCGACCAGGTCGCGCACCTGTCGGCTCTGGGCAGCTTGGAGCAACGCCTCACGCAGAATGTCCACGCTCGCGGCCCTCCTCGTCGGGTCGGCGGGCACGCTGTCCGCCCGCCTGAAGGCTAGAGCACCCGGGCAGGCCGCTCACGGCCATCGCGGCCACCGGCCGTCGTCGGGCCTAGAGTTCTGGCGTGACCGAGCCCGAAGCCCGCGCCGCACCGCCCGGCGGGTGGGCCCTGGCCACGGC
>JBAPWU010000082.1:0-5770 GCA_049283855.1 Kineosporiaceae bacterium | reverse complement strand
GTCGATGGACGCGTGATTGCGGGCCCACCCCGTGGCGACGAACGCATGGGCGATGCTCCTGCGTGTTCACGTGTCGGAAGCCACACCGCGGCCGGCTCCTCGCTACAGTCCAGCCATCATCGACGACATTGACCCGTTCATCGGCACCGCGGAGACGGCACTGCCTGCGGCGCGCGGGTTGGCCGCGACCTGGTGGTGGCCGAAGCCACAGGTCGGGAACACCCATCCGGGTGCCACGTCACCGTTGGGCATGGTTTCGGCGTGTGCCTTCTCGGGCGCCTACCCCACGGGCTACGGGCGGTACACCAAGAACACCGAGGGCGTTCCCGAGGAGCTGTTCGCACAGGTCCAGGCGTCCGGTTTCACCCATTTCCAGCAGTCGGGGACCGGTGCGATCCGCAAGTACTACAACTACGTGCGCGTGACGCCGATGGTGCAGTCGCTCGACGCCCTGGGCCAGGCATGGCCGCTGCACGACGAGGTGGCGCAGGCGGGCTACTACGCCGCCACGCTCGACAGCGGGGTCCGCTGTGAGGTGACCGTCGGCCGGAAGGTCGCCGTCCACCGCTACACCTTCCCCGAGCACCGCAGTGCGCGGGTGGTCGTCGATCTGTCGTGCGGCGGGCTGGCCATCGAGCACGGTCGCACCGTGCCGCTGCGCGCCCAGGTGGAGAGCATGGGCCACGGCCGGGCCCAGGGCACCGTGGTCGTGGAGGGCGTTCCGCTGTCGGTGTACCTGGAGGTCGACGGCCCGAGCTGGCGGCAGATGCTCTGGCACGACCGCCGGCTGATCGACGGCGGCACCCGGCTGGACTTCGACAGCATCCGGCACACCACCTTGCGGCCCTTCGGGCTGCTGTTCATCGGCCCGATCGCGGGCGGGCAGACGGTGGAGGTGCGACTGGGATTCTCCTTGCGCGGATGCGAGCAGGCGCGTGAGAACCTGCGCCTCGAGTGCGGGGAGGCCCCACGGGTCTTCGACACCGTTCGCGCGCAGACCCGGGCCCGGTGGGCCGACCATGTCGGCAGGATCGAGGTGGACGGCGGGACCCCGGCGCGCCGGAAGGTCTTCGCCACGGCGATGTACCACTCCCTGATCAAGCCCTGCTTCGCGGACGACGAGAGTCCTTTCTGGCCGGCGTCCGGCCCGTACGCGTTCGACGTGTGCACGATGTGGGACATCTACAAGACGCAGCTGCCGCTGCTCGCCGCGATCGTCCCCGACCGGGCAGCCGACCTGCTCGAGTCACTGATCCGGGTCTGCGAGGAGGAAGGCAACTTCCCGATCGGCTATCGCATGGCGCGGGGGGCGGACCGGTTCTTCCGCCAGGCCAGCGCGCTGATCCACACGGCGCTCGCCGACGCTCAGGCCCTCGGTCTGGGGGACCTGGACTGGAACTGGGCGCTGGTGCACATGCAGGACGACCTGCGCCGCCTGTACGGGGAGGACTTCTTCGAGCACGGCGTGGTGCACCCGATCACGCACACGCTCGATCTGGCGTACGCCCACCACTGCACCGCTCAGGTCGCCCGTGCAATGAACGACCACCGGCTGGCCGACGACCTCGCCGCCCGGAGTCGCCACTGGGTCAATGCCTTCGAGCAGGGCACCGGCCTGCTGCGCGACTCGGAGTTCTACGAGGGCGGCAAGTGGAACTACTCGTTCCGGCTGCTGCACGACATGGCGGCCCGGATCGCCCTCGCGGGGGGCGACGACGCGTTCGTCGGGATGCTGGACTCCTTCTTCGGCTTCGGCGCCGCGCCGGTCACCCAGCCCGGCAGGCGACCGCCGCCGACCGAGATGGCCGCGGGGTACGCCCTGAACCGGTTCGAGGGGTTGAACAACGAGCCGGACATGGAGGCGCCCTGGGCCTACCACTACGCAGGCCGCCCCGACCGTGCAGCGGAGGTCGTGCAGGCGGCGCTGACCTGGCAGTTCGGCACCGGCCCGGGCGGGCTGCCGGGCAACGACGACTCCGGCGGGCTGAGCTCCTGGTACGTCTGGGCGTCGCTGGGGTTGTTCCCGGTCGCCGGGCAGAGCCTCTTCCTGGTCAACGCGCCGGCGTTCGCCCGGTCGGCGCTGCGGATCGGCAACCGCGAGTTCGTCGTCGAGACCAGCGGCCACCACGAGACGCCCATCGGCTCGGACGGCATCGACCGTCCGACCGCGACCCAGTACGTCCAGCGGGCGACCCTCAACGGCCGGCCGCTGGAGAGCACCCACCTCAGCGCCCTGGACGTGCATCGGGGCGGCCGCCTTCACCTGACGCTGGGACCGGAGCCATCCGGCTGGGGCCGCGTGCTGCGACCGCCATCGTTGTCCGATCACTCCGCCACAGCGACGGACCAGCGATGACCTCCCCACGCCGCCGTCTCGTCATCGTGGTCAGGGCCGACCCGGTGATCTGCGGCCATTCCGGTGAGGCCCGCAACCTGGCCGAGGTCGCGTTGACCCGCGGCTTCGACGACGTGCGTCTGCTGACCTGGCCGATCCCTGCCCTGCAGGCGGCCGGACTGCCGCTGAAGCCACTCGACCGGCTCCTGCCGTACAGCGACGGGATCACCGTCGAACGGCCGGAGGCGGTGGGGGACTACCGCGTCCCGGACGGACGCTACCTGGCAGGCCTGACCGGCCGCCTCGCGGAGCTGCTCACCGAGCCCGTCCCCACGACCTGCCTGTCCCTGTATCTGGTGCCGCACACCGCCGTCGTGGTCGACGCGGTGGCCGCGGTGCGAGCCGCCGGATTCGCGCCGGACGTGCAGACGGTCGCCAAGGCAGTGGGCTCTGACGTGACCAACGTGATCCGCTCCTGCATGCGCGAAGGCAGGTTCGGCGCGGCGATTGTCCTGTTCAGCACCTTCCTGGCCAACGACCGGGTGGTCGCAGTCTCGCAGTACACCCGGGACCTGATCATCAGTTGCGCCGAGGAGTTGGACGCCTATTGCGGTACCCGGTACACCGAACAGTGCCGGAGCAGAGTGACGGTCAGCTACCCCGCCATCAACGCCGCCGCCTACCTCGACCTCGACCCCGCCCGCGTGGATGACGCTCTGGCCCGGCGAGGGCTTGAGCGTGACGGCTACATCCTCTTCCTGTCCCGGGTGGCCCGGGCCAAGGGCATCTATGACCTCGTGGCGGCGTTCGGCCAGTCCCGATGCCGTTCCGCCGTCAAGCTGGTCGTTGCCGGTTCGGGTCCTGCGCTCGAACATGTCCAGGCCATGGCCAAGGAGGACGACCGGGTGGTCTTCCTGACCGACGTCGACGACGAGGAGAAGCCGCTGCTCATGCGTGGGTGCGCTGCCTATGCGTTGCCGACCAAGCCCGAGCCCGAGTTCGTGGAGACCTTCGGCATCGCCTTGGCGGAGAAGATGCTTGCCGGAGGAGGACCTGTGATCACCACCATCACCGGGGGGACCGGTGAGGCCGTCGGCGATGCCGCGGTCATCATCGACGCCGGGGACGTCCCAGCCCTGGCTGCGGCGATGGACCACGTGGTTCTGGAGATGTCGCCCGACGAGCGACTGACGCTCGAACGCCGGGCCAGGGACCGCGCCATGGCCTTCGACCGGGTCCGCGTGTTCGACGGCCTCTTTCCCGACGCCTCGACCGGTCAGTACGTGTAGAAGCCGCGACCGCTCTTGCGCCCGTGGTCGCCCGCCGCCACCATCCGCTGCAGCAACGGCGGAGGGGCGAACTTGGGGTCCTGGGTGTCGTCGTAGATGTTCCGGATCGCCGACAGGGTCACGTCGAGGCCGGCCAGGTCGGAGGTCTGCAACGGCCCCATCGCGTGCCCGAAGCCGTCCCGGCAGGCGATGTCGATGTCCTCGGCGCTGGCCACCCCGTTCTCGAGCAGGGTCACCGCCTCGACCACGAACGCCAGGAACATCCGGTTGGCGACGAACCCGGCGACGTCCCGGGTGACGATCACCGCGGTCTTGCCCAGCCCGCGGATGAACTCCGCCGTGGCGTCCATCGTCTCCTGCGAGGTCCGGTAGCCGCGCACCACCTCGCAGAGCTTCATCATCGGCACCGGGGAGAAGAAGTGCGTCCCGACGACGGCCTCCGGACGCTTCGTGGCCGCCGCGATCCGCGTGACCGGGATGGCCGAGGTGTTCGTGGCGAGCACCACGCCGTCCTTGGCCACCGCGTCCAGCTCGGCGAACACCGCCGTCTTCACCTCGAGGCTCTCGAAGACCGCCTCGACCACCACGTCCGCCGTGCTCACCGCGGACAGATCGGTCGTCCCGGAGATCCGTGCGAGCGCCGCGTCCGCGGCCTGCGAGGTGAGCCTCTCCTTGGCCACGAACCGGGACAAGGAGGTGGAGATCGACTCCAGTCCCCGGGCGACCGCCTCCTCGGTGACGTCCCGCAGGACGACGTCGTGCCCGGCCACGGCGGCCACCTGGGCGATGCCCGATCCCATCAGACCGGCTCCGACGACGGCGACAGTTGACGGCATGGCTGTGTCCTCTCGGGTACGACGTGCTCGTTCGGCGTGTTCCGAGAAGATCCTGTCGCATCGGCCGGCCGACACCAGCCCCGTGGACGTGGGCTACGTCCCTTCGCCCTGGACGGCGACCCCCGTGCTGGCGACCGTGGCCCGACGTTTCCGGTGTGGCGCCGAGTTCGGCCGAGCGGCGCGAGACCGAACACTCGCCGATTCGACGCCTCAGGGCCGGCGGCCCCAGGTCAGCGAGCGGAATGCCCTCTCGGACCTGGGGTTCGCCCCCCGGCCGTGGATGGTGTAGCCGTTGAGCCCGTCGTGCGGCACGTTGAAGTAGATCGAGTAGAGCACCTTGCCCGCGGCCTCGGCCGGGATCGGGTCGCCGGCCCGCCACGTCGCGGTGTTGGCGTGGGCGTTCATCCAGGTGTTGAACGCCGTGATCCACTGCGGGTGGTCGGTGCTGCCGCCGCTCGGCTTGAGCCCGGTCTCGGGGAAGCACAACGGCTTGGCGTGCTTCAGTGCGAACCGGCGCCACGCCTCCGGGCCCAGCGGGTTGCCGTTGCGGTCGACATCGTCGGCCTCGGCGTTCCAGGCCGCCACGCTGACCCGCGCCGGGGTGTCGTGGTCGTCGTAGTAGTCCGGCGCGACGCAGTCGACGACGTCGTCCCCCGGGTACCACTGCTCCACGGGCAGCCCCGAGTGGTCGCGGTAGTTGGGCGACCAGGAGACGTAGACGCTCGGCATGGCCGCACGCAGGATCCGCACATACCGGGCGTGGGCCGCCCGGTAGTCAGCTACGTTGGCCCTCGTCACCCGCCAGTTGCGGTACCAGAACCCGTTCATCTCGTGGAACGGTCGCACGAAGGTCGGCGCATCGACCTTCCCGCGCCGTGCGGCCAGGACGCTCGCCGCCTTCCGCCAGCGGGCGTCGTAGGCGCCGCGCGCGGCCGCCGCGTAGTTCTCGTTGCCGCCCAGCGTGGTGCCGGCGACAGCGAGGTCCAGCGCGCCCTTCCAGGACCTGTACTCGTCCCTGAGCGGGGTGAGCCGCGCCTGAGCCCGCGCGTCCTGGTCGGCCCAGCTGCCCGCGATCGTCACCGGCTGCCCCAGCCACTTCTGGAAGGCTCCGTCGGCCACCCCCAGGCCCGAGGCGCCGGCATACCAGCCACCCACCACCGGGCCGGTCGGCGTCGGGCTCGGCGTGACCGCACCGACCGAGGACGCCGTCGGCGGCGTTGCGCCGCTCGTCACACCTGCGGACGCAGCACGGGTCGGTGCGCCGTCGGTGGTGCCGGACCGCCCCACCAGGCCGGCGAGGGCCGCTCCTG
>JBAPWU010000081.1:0-1600 GCA_049283855.1 Kineosporiaceae bacterium | reverse complement strand
GCCTCGCCCTGATCGACACCAAGGCCACCGCGGACGGCGAGGAGGCCCGGGCCAACCGGGAGCGGGTCGCCCAGGCCGTCACCGGCGAGGCCGGCACGACGGCGCTGCTGCCGATGCTGGAGGCTCTTCTCGGGCAGACCACCCGGGCCACCCTGCCGGACGTCGTGGCGCGGGTGCGGCAGGCCGTGCTGGCAGCGCGGCCCGAGGGGGTGGCCTGGTCGCAGCGGGCCATGGCCACGCGCCCGGACAGCTTGGAACTCCTCGGCACGCTCGGGGTTCCGGCTGTGGTGGTGGTCGGCGAGGAGGACACCCTGTCTCCGCCGGCCGACGCCCGGGCCATGGCTGATGCCCTGCCGGACGCCGTGCTCACGCCGGTGGCCCGAGCCGGTCACCTGGCCGCCCTGGAGGCCGCGCCGTCCGTGGCCGCGGCCCTCGCCGCCCTGATCCAGCGCATCTGACTCCAGCGCATCTGACCCGGGAGCAGGTGCCTCAGTGGCGTTGCTGGCGTGGGATGACCACCTCCTGCACGATCAGGAGGATGCCCGCGGCGATCGGGATGGCGATCAGGGCGCCGAGGACGCCGAGCAGCGTGGCGCCGGCCAGGGCCGCGATCATGGCCAGGAACCCGGGCACCTTGACGGCGCGCGCCATGATCCGAGGGGCGATCAGGTAGTTCTCGATCTGCTGGTAGAACAGGTAGTAGATGATCACGATCACCGCATACTGCCAGCTGTGGAACAGCGCCACGGTGGTGATCACGACGGCGCCCAGGGTGGCCCCGACCATCGGGATCAGCCCGAGGATGGCGACGGTGATCGCCAGGACCAGCGCGAACGGAAGGCGGAGCACCAGCAGGCCCACGTAGGTGAACAGGCCGTTGATCGCGGCGACCGACACCTGCCCGGCGGTGTAGCCGCCGATCCGCCTGATGATCTCGTCACCGAGCAGGCGCACCCGTGTCCGGCGGGTACTGGGCACCAGGCTGTACACGGCCTCGCGCAACGTGTTCAACGAGGCGGTGAAGTACAGGGTGAGCACCAGCACGGTGAACGTGCTGAACGCCCCGGAGATCACCGCCTGACCGGCGCCGAGCACCCCGCCGAACAGTTGCAGCACGGTCTCGCCGTTGCTCAACCGGGTCTGCAACTGGTCGGTGATCGTGTTGATGATGCCGAACTGCTCATCCAGGCGCTGCACCAGCGCCGAGTTCTGGAACTGCTCGACCCAGGTCGGCAGGGTGGAGCTGAGGTCGGTCGCCTCGCTGACCAGCGGCGGCACCACCGAGAGGCCGAAGGCGGTGAACAGCGCGAGCACTCCGGCGAAGACCACTGCGACCGCCGCGCCGCGGCGCAGCCCGCGGCGCTGCAGCGCGCGGACCGGGGGGTCCAGGGCCAGCGCCAGGAACAGCGCGATCACGACCAGGGTGAGCACCGAGGAGAGCTTGCCGAGCAGGCCGAGCAGGAACCAGGCGACCAGCACCCCGATCGCGCCCATGAACCCGATGTAGAACGGGTGCGCCCGGCTGACCGGCAACCCGGGGACGCCGAACCGCGGCTCCTCGGGCGGGCGCGGATCAGCGTCGGTCGCCTCGGCCGCACGC
>JBAPWU010000080.1:0-4504 GCA_049283855.1 Kineosporiaceae bacterium | reverse complement strand
CGGGGTGGGCGTCGCGGTGGGCGTCGGCGTCGGGGAGGGGGAGCGGGAGGTCGAGGCCGACGGCGAAGTGCTCGTGCTCGGCGAGGGCGACCTGGACGGCTTGGTCGAGCGGGACGGCGACCGGGCCCCGGAGGGGGTTCCGGTGCCGGTCACGGACGGCCCCCCCGGGGTCGGCGACCCGGCGCCCTGGCTGGAGGTCGGGGTGGGGTCGTCGCCGAGGTCGACCAGGTTGCGGCCGGTGCTGGTCGCATTGATCACGATCACCAGCACCACGACCACGCCGAGCAGAGCGAGCATCAGCATCAGCGCCGGGGAGATGCCCTTACGGCCCTCGCGGCGCCGCGAGGGGGACGGCCCGAGCAGCGAACGGCCCCGGGTGATCGAACCGCCGTCGTCCCCCGCGCCGCCGAACGCCATGCCCGCAGGGGCGGTGTCCGTGGAGGCCCATGGGGGTCGTTCTGGTCCGGGTTGACCGGGCTGGCCGGGCTGGCCGGGCTGGCTGCTCAGGTGAACGGTCGCGGCGGCGTCCGCCCCGGGGTCGATGGTTGCGCCGGCGCTGTGCCGCCCGCTCCCGCCGTGCCACCCGGCGACCCCGCCGTCCGGCCCGAAGGCGGGGGCCTGTGCCCCGTGCAGCGGCCCGTCGTCGGCGCCGCCGATGTCGTCCAGAGCGGTCGGATCGTGGGCGAGCAGCTTCTCCAGGGCCAGCGCGAAGACCTCGGCCGAGCGCACCCGGCGCGCGGGGTCCTTCTCCATCGCGGCCCCGACCACCCGGATCACCTCCGGCGCGATCGTGCCCGGCAGCGGAGGCGGCTCCTGGCTCAGGTGCGCGGTCGCGACCAGCACCTGGTTGTCGCCCTCGAAGGGCCGGTGCCCCGCGAGGCACTCGTAGGCCACCACCCCGAGGGCGTAGACGTCGGACAGGGGGCTGGCGTCGAGCCCGCGGGCGAGCTCGGGCGCCAGGTAGTGGGCCGTGCCCATCACCTGCCCGGTCATGGTCAGCGGCTCGTGGTCGATCGGCCGGGCGATGCCGAAGTCGGTGACCTTGATCCGTCCTTCGGGGGTCACCATCAGGTTCGCCGGCTTGACGTCGCGATGGATCACCCCTCGGGCGTGGGCGGCATGCAACGCCCGGGCCGCCTGCGCCACCAGGGCGAGGGTGCGTTCGGTGCCCAGTGCACCGTCGCGGGACAGGATCGCCGACAGCGGCTCGCCCGGGACCAGTTCCATCACCAGGAAGGCTATCCCGTCGCCCTGCACCGGGGTGGAGGACGGCGAGACGCCGTCCGGCCCGACCGAGGTCTCGCCGTAGTCGAACACCGCCGCGATGCCGCTGTGCGGCAGCCCTCCGGCCGTACGCGCCTCGGCCCGGAACCGCTTGCGGAACGCCTCGTCCTCGGCGAGCTCGGCGCGCAGCACCTTCACTGCGACCGACCTGCCCAGCACCTCGTCGGTGCCGCGCCAGACCTCACCCATGCCACCGACGGCGATCCGCTCGCTGAGCCGGTAGCGCCCGTCGAGTCGCGTCCCCGCACGCACGCTCACTGGCTGATCACCGCCTCCATGACCTTCTTCGCGATCGGCGCCGCGACCCGTCCGCCCGAGGCGGCATCCCCGAGGGAACCACCGTCCTCCACGACGACCGCGATGGCGACCTGGGGATCGGCTGCCGGGGCGAACGCGGTGAACCACGCGTTCGGCGGCCGGCCCTTGCCCTGCTCGGCGGTACCGGTCTTGCCGGCCACCTCGACCCCGTCGATCTGGGCCCGGGTGCCGGTGCCGCCGGGGCCGACGACGGCCTGCATCATCGTGGTCAGCTTGGCCGCGGTGTCCCGCGAGACCGCCCGACCCAGCTCCTCGGCCGAGGGCCGCGACATCACCGTCAGGTCGGGCGCGAGCACCCGGCTGACCAGTTGCGGCTTCATCAGCACGCCGTCGTTGGCGATCGCCGAGGAGATCATCGCGATCTGCAACGGGCTGACCCGCACTTCGTACTGCCCGATCGAGGACTGCGCCAGCTGCGTCCGAGCGAGTTGGGTCGGGAAGGTGCTCGGCGTGACCGAGAGCGGAATGCCCAGTTTCTCCCCGAACCCGAACTTGGCCGCCTGCTCGGTCATGGCGGACTCGCCCAAGTTGAGGCCCACCGACCCGAAGGCGGTGTTGCACGAGATCTTCAAGGCATCGATGAGGGCGATCTTGCCACTAGGCGAGCAGGCGCCGGCGAAATCGTTCGGCAGGGTGTACGTGACGCCCGGGAAGGTGAGCCTGGCCGGGCCGTCCACCTCGCTGTCCGGTTCATACTTACCGCTCTCCAGCGCGGCGGCCGCGGTCACCAGCTTGAACACCGAGCCGGGCGGGTACAGCCGTCCCGAGATGGCACGGTTCTCCAGGGGGCGGCCCTCGTCGTCCAGCAGTTTGGTGTAGGCGGTCTTGACCGCCTTCTGGTCGTGCCCGGCGAGGGGATTGGGGTCGTAGGAGGGCTTGCTGACCATGGCCAGGACGGCGCCGGTCCGGGGATCCAGCGCGACCACCGCACCACGCTGGTCGCCGAGGGCGTCCCAGGCGGCCCGCTGCACCTTCGGCTGGATGGTCAGCTCGACCGTGGCGCCCTGGGCGGCCTTGCCGGTGAGCAGGTCCTGGATCCGGCGGTAGAACAGCTGGTCGGCGGTTCCCGACAGCAGGGGCCCGGCCGCCGACTCCATCCCGGTGGCGCCGTACACGATCGAGTAGAAACCGGTCACCGCGCTGTAGAGCGGGCCGTCGGGGTAGCCACGCTGGTACTTGAACGCGTCGTCCACCTTCGTCGACACGGCGATCTGACGACCGGCGACGATGATCGGTTGCCTCTCCCGGCCGTAGTTCTTGTACAGGGTGCGGGCGTTGCCCGGCCGGGCGTCGAGCCACGAGGCGCGCAGGTACTGCACATAGGTGCTGCTGGCGAACAACGAGGCGAACAGCACGGTGACCACGGCGGCCAGGCGGCGCAGGGGGGTGTTCACGCCGGCACCACCTCGGTCGGGGCGGTCGGTGACAGGGGGGACAAGGGCACCTCGGGGCGCGGACGACGCGCGGAGTCGGAGATCCGCAGCAGCAGCGCCACGATGATCCAGTTGGACAGCAGGGAGGAGCCGCCGTAGGCCAGGAACGGGGTGGTCAGCCCGGTCAGCGGGATCACCCGGGTCACCCCGCCGACGACCACGAACACCTGTAGGCCGAGCGAGAACGCCAGGCCCGCCGAGAGCAGCTTGCCGAACCCGTCCCGCACCCCGATCGCGGTCCGCAGACCGCGCTCGACCAGCAACAGGTAGAGCATCAGGACGGCGAACAGGCCGGTCAGCCCCAGTTCCTCGCCGATCGCGGCGACGATGAAGTCGCTCTCCGCGAACGGCACGATGTCGGGGCGGCCCAGGCCCAGGCCGGTGCCGAGCAGGCCGCCGCTGGCCATCCCGAACAGGCCCTGCTGCAGCTGGTAGGCGGGTACCGCGGGGTCGAAGGTGTGCAGCCACATGGCGACCCGGGACTGCACGTGCCCGAACTGGGTCCAGACCAGGAACGCGCCGCCGAAGAACAGCAGCATGCCGATCACGATCCAGCTGGTCCGCTCGGTGGCCACGTAGAGCAGGGCCACGAACAGCCCGAAGAACAGCAACGAGGTGCCCAGGTCGCGCTGGAACACGAGCACGGCCAGGCTGACCAGCCAGACCACGAGCAACGGCCCGAGGTCACGGGCCCGGGGCAGTTGCAGGCCGAGCACCTTGCGCCCGACCAGGGAGAGCGAGTCCCGGGCGTTCACCAGGTAGCCGGCGAAGAACACCGCGAGCGCGATCTTGGCGATCTCGCCCGGCTGGAACGACAAGGGCCCCAACCGGATCCAGATCCGGGCGCCGTTGATCTCCCGGCCGAGGAACGGCATCAGCGGCAGCAGCAGCAGGGCGATCGCGGCGGCCATGGCGGTGTAGGTGAGCCGGGACAGCCCGCGGTGGTCGCGCAGGACGAGCAGCACCGCAATCGCCGCTGCGACTCCGATCGTGGTCCAGGTCAACTGGCGCAGGGCCAGGGAGGAGCCCACCTCGCGGCCCTCGGCCAGGTCGAGCCGGTGGATCATGACCAGGCCGAGCCCGTTGAGGGCGGTGGCGATCGGCAGGATCACCGGGTCGGCGTAGGCGGCCCGAAGCCGCAGCACCAGGTGCACGGTGAGCGCCAGCAGGCCCATCCCGCCGCCGTAGGCGAGCATGTCGCCCGGCACCGTCCCGCTGTCGGCGATGCCCACCAGTGCGTAGGCGCCGAGCCCGATCGCGATCGCGAGCAGGAGCAGGACCAGCTCGACGTTGCGGCGGGGCCGGGGAGTGATCGGGGCGACAACAGCCATCGGCTAGCGCCTGCCCGGGGGAGGACGGCGGCTCACCGGAGCAGTCCTGCGCAATCGAGCTCGGGGCTGGCCGAGGCGCTGGGCGTCGGGGTGGTGGAGGTCGACGGCGCGGCCGTCGGGGCCGGGGCCGGGGCGGAG
>JBAPWU010000079.1:0-3613 GCA_049283855.1 Kineosporiaceae bacterium | reverse complement strand
GGGGGGTGGGCAGGCGTAGGAACGCCGCCAGGGTGCGGTCTCCGCTGCCGCCGCTGGCCTGACTGGAATGTGCGCGCATCGCGGCCCGCTTCGCCGCGGTGAAGCGACGCACGTCGACGCAGTGGGTCAGGTCCGCCCGAGGGGTGTAGGCCTCGTCGAAGGCGGACGGCGCGAGCTCGGGGGGCAGCAGCCGCAGCCGACCCGCCAGATGCAGGGCCCGCGCGATCAGCTCGCGATGAACGGTCGCCTCGAGCAGCACCGTGCCGTGCTGCGCCGCCGCGAGACGCGCCACCTGGTGGACCCGCACGTGGTCGGGGTGCCCGTAGCCGCCGCGCGGGTCGTAGCCGGTGAGCACGTCCGCCGACTCCTCGGCCAGGATCGCCGCGAGTCGCTGCGCGGCGTGCTCGGCCGGGGCGTGGACGAAGGTGAGGCCGTCCGGGGGGTCGGGAGCCTGGCCGTCCAGGCCCGAATCGGCATACCCGAGCCACTCCACCCGGGCGGCACCGATCGCCGCGGCCGAGGCGCGAAGCTCGGCCAACCGGTGCTCGGCCAGGGTGGTGCCGTGGCCGTAGCTGTCGTCGGCCAGCCCCGCGCCGCCGTCCGTGGCGGTCACCAGGACCACCCGATGGCCCTGCGCGGCAGCCCGGGCCAGGGTGCCCGCGGTGAGCAGCGCCTCGTCGTCCGGGTGGGCGTGGAAGGACACGATGGTGAACGGCACATCGGGAACGCTAGCCGCACCCCTCGCCCGCTGCTGCGGCTGCCGCCGCCGGTGCGTATCGTCGCGGCGGTGAGGATCCTGCACGTCTCCGACTGCTACCTGCCGCGGCTGGGCGGGATCGAGACGCAGGTACACCACCTGGCCCAGCGCCAGGTGGCCGCCGGCCATGAGGTCGACGTGCTCACCGCCACCCCCAAGGCCCGCCACGACCGCACGGCGCACGAGGTGCTGGACGGCGTGAGCGTGCTGCGTGCCAGCGCCGACCTGCCCTACGAGTTGCCCCTGCACCCGCGTGCCGGGGCCCAGGTGGCCGCGGCGCTGCGGCGGGCGGGGCACGGCGGCCGGTCCTACGACGTGGCCCACGTCCACACCGGCGTGGTCTCGCAGTTCGCCTATGCGGCGCTGCCCGTCCTGGTGCGCGCCCGGACGCCGGTGGTGATCACCGTGCATTCGATGTGGGGTCCTGCCCGGCCGGCCTTCGCCCTCGCCGACCGGCTGATCCATTGGTCGCGCTGGCCGGTGGTGTTCTCCGCGGTGAGTGAGGTCGCCGCTGCGCCGCTGCGCCGGGTGGCCGGTCGGGGCGCCGACGTGCGGGTGATCCCGAACGGGATCGACGTCGCCGAGTGGCGCCTGGATCCCTCGGAGCTGACCCCGCGGTCCGCCGCCGACGAGGTGGTGCTGGCCGCGGTGATGCGCCTCGCGCCGCGCAAGCGGGGCCTTGCCCTGCTGCGGACCCTGCGCGCCGTCCGGGCCCTGGTCCCCCGAGAGACCCGGCTGCGGGCCGTGATCGTGGGGGAGGGCCCGCAGCGAGCGGCGATGGAGCGCTACCTGCGCCGGGCGGCGATGACCGGCTGGGTCGAGCTCCCCGGCCGTTGGGACCGGGAGGCCATCCGCGCGCTCTACCGCAGGGCCGACGTGTTCGTCTCGGCGGCCAACCTGGAGTCGTTCGGCATCGCCGCCCTGGAGGCCCGCACGGCCGGCGTCCCGGTGCTGGCCAAGGCCTCGACCGGGGCTGGGGAGTTCCTCACCGACGGTGTGGACGGCGTGCTGGTGGACGACGATGCGGCGCTCACGGCGGCGCTGGCCGCCCTGGTGGTGGACCCGGCGGGCCGGGCAGCGATGGCCGCGCAGGCTCGGTCGACCCCGCCACCGACCACCTGGGAGCAGGTGCTCCGGCGGTGCGATGAGGCCTATGCGGCGGCCCGGAGCCGGGTTGCGGCGTCCGGACAGATCCCCGGGCAGGCCCCCGAATAGGTTCTCGGGCAGGTCACAGGGCGTCGAGCTGGCGCAGGATCAGGCCCTCTCGCAGCGCCCACGGGCAGATCTCCAGCTCGTCCGTCTCGAACAGGTCCATCACGGCATCCGCGACGAGCGCCCCGGCGATCATCTGGTGGGCGCGGCTGGCCGATACCCCCGGGAGGCGGGCGAGTGCGGCGGTGGACATGGTGACCAGGTCGGGCAGGCGGCGATCGAGCTCCGTCCGGGCCAGGATCCGCCGGACCCGAGGACCGTCGGCGGACGGCGCGGCGCCGCAGATGCGGGCCAGGGAGCGGAAGGTCTTGCTGGTGGCCACCGTGTGCTCGATCGGCCCGAGTCGCAGCACCGCCCCGGCGTCCCGGGCGATCTCGGTCCGGACGTAGCTGCGCAGGGCGTTCACCTTGCCCGCCGCCGGTGCTGCTCCGGACGACCCGTTCAACCAGTCACGGGTCAGCCGGGCGGCCCCGAGTGGAAGCGACTGCGCGACGTCCGGCGCCTCGTCGGGGCCGCTGGCGATCTCCAGTGAGCCACCGCCGATGTCGAACACCAGGAGCTTGCCCGAGGACCAGCCGAACCAGCGCCGCACCGCGAGGAAGGTCAGCCGGGACTCGTCGCTGCCGGAGAGCACCTGCAGACCGATGCCGGTCTCCTTCTGCACCCGGGCGAGAGTGGCGTCGCCGTTGGTCGCATCCCTGATCGCTGAGGTGGCGAAGGCCAGCACCGACTCGCAGCCCTTGTCCTGGGCGGTCTTCCGTGCGGTGCACACGAACTCCAGGAGCGCGGCCACGGCCGCGTCGGTCAGGGCGCCGTCGCCGTCGATGTGCTCGGACAGGCGCAGCGGCTGCTTGACCGAGTACGCCGGCAGAGGGGCTGCGCCCAGGTGGGCGTCGACGACGAGGAGGTGGCCGGTGTTGGACCCGATGTCGAGTACCCCCAGACGCATGAGATCAACCTATCCGTCGGCCCGTCCGCGGGACTGTGACGATGCACATGCCGAGGTCCCTGCCCGCTGACAGTGCTGTCGTTCGGTCGCCGGCAGATGTCGCCGGCAGATCAGGTCAATCGGCGATCGCAGGCTCCCGTGGGTGTCGTGGTGCGGGTAGCGTCGTCGGCGGAGGCTGTGTCGGCATCGGTGCGAAGGGACGGCGATGAGCCCGGGAGCGACCTACTCGCCCGGCGCGTGGTTCGCGCTGGTGGCTCCGACGGTCGCCGTCCTGATCGACCCCGAGCTGCCCGGCGCCAGGCTCGATGAGTTGTGGCGGGCGGTCCAGGCACAGCAGGGGGCCGATCCCGCCCTCGAGGTGATCTCCAAGGCCGCCGTGGTGGGGCGGCCCGCCTTCGCCCTGGCGGCGCTCGACGGATCGTCGGTGCGCCTGATCATCCGTGGCTCCCTGCAGGTGACCGTGCAGGATGCGCTCGGACGTGAGCGGCAGATGCCGGTGGTCGGTGAGCATGCCTGGCGCGAGGAGACGGTGTCCGCCTCCGACGTGCTCTGGTTCGTGCGCCCGGGCGGGCGGGCGGACGGCGTGGCGCTGCCGATCGTGAGCGGCGCCGTTCTGGCCGACGTGCTCGCCTGGCAGGCCACCGTGCCGGCCGAGGCTGCGCTGCCCGGTCCGGCCGAGGCGGCGGCGCTCGGTG
>JBAPWU010000078.1:0-13747 GCA_049283855.1 Kineosporiaceae bacterium | reverse complement strand
GCGCAGGGCCGGCTTGGGCGGCGGCAGGGCGGACCGGGCCGGTGCTGCGGTGGCCCGGGCGGGGGTCCCCGCCGGTGTGGCCCGCATGACCACCGTCGATCGGGCCTGTACGGGCACCTGGTCGCCGGGCGCGTAGGTGTCGCCGCCGTCGGTGGTGTCGCTCTCGTCGTCCGCGGTGTCCAGCAGCACCGCCCACCAGGCGCCGTAGTCCTTGGCCGGGATGGACACGTCGAGCGCCTCGTAGTGGGCATTGAAGACGATCAGGAACGAGTCGTCGATCACCCTTTGGCCGCGGGTGTCCGGTTCGAGGATGCGTTCACCGTTGAGGAAGACCGTCATCGCCCGGGCATAGCCGTTGCGCCAGTCCTCCTCGGTCATCTCGCTGCCGGAGGGGGTGAACCAGGCGATGTCGCCGACGTGGCTGGTGCCTCCGTGCTGGGCCGAGCCCTTGAAGAACCGGCGCCGGCGGAACACCGGGTGCTCCCGACGCAGCCGCACCACGCGCCGGGTGAAGGCGACCAGGTCGCGCTGGGCTGGTTCGAGGGTCCAGTCCACCCAGGACAGCTCGTTGTCCTGGCAGTAGACGTTGTTGTTGCCCTGCTGGGTGCGGCCCAGTTCGTCGCCGTGGGCCAGCATCGGCACGCCCTGGGAGAGCAGCAGGGTAGTCAGGAAGTTGCGTTGCTGGCGCAGTCGCAGGTCGAGCACTCCGGGGTCGTCCGTCTCGCCCTCGTCGCCGCAGTTCCAGGAGCGGTTGTGGCTCTCGCCGTCCGCACCGCCCTCGCCGTTGGCCTCGTTGCGCTTGTCGTTGTAGGAGACCAGGTCACGCAGGGTGAAGCCGTCGTGGGCGGTGACGAAGTTGATGCTGGCGATCGGGTGCCGGCCGTCGTCCTGGTAGAGGTCGCTGGACCCGGTGATCCGGGAGGCGAACTCGCCGAGGGTGGAGGGCTCGCCGCGCCAGAAGTCACGCACGGTGTCGCGGTACTTGCCGTTCCACTCCGTCCACAGCGGCGGGAAGTTGCCCACCTGGTAGCCGCCCTCGCCGACGTCCCACGGCTCGGCGATCAGCTTGACCTGGGAGACGATCGGGTCCTGCTGCACGATGTCGAAGAACGCCGAGAGCCGGTCCACCTCATGGAACTGGCGGGCCAGGGTGGCCGCCAGATCGAACCGGAAGCCGTCGACGTGCATCTCCAGCACCCAGTACCGCAACGAGTCCATGATCAGCTGCAGGACGTGCGGGTGGCGCATCAGCAGGCTGTTCCCGGTGCCGGTGGTGTCGTAGTAGTGCGTGCGGTCGTCGTCGACGAGGCGGTAGTAGGCGTTGTTGTCCAGGCCCCGGAAGCACAGGGTCGGCCCCATGTGGTTCCCCTCGGCGGTGTGGTTGTAGACCACGTCGAGGATCACCTCGATGTCGGCCGCGTGCAGGGCCTTGACCATCGACTTGAACTCCTGCACCTGCTGGCCGCGCTGGCCGGCCGAGGAGTAGGCGTTGTGCGGGGCGAAGAAGCCGATCGTGTTGTAGCCCCAGTAGTTCGACAGCCCCTTGGCGGTCAGCGTGCTGTCCTGCACGAACTGGTGCACCGGCATCAGTTCGATCGCGGTGATGCCCAGGTCGGACAGGTGCTGGATCACGGCCGGGTGGGCCAGCGCCGCATAGGTGCCGCGGATCTCGTCCGGCACGCCGGGGTGGGTCATGGTCAGGCCCTTGACGTGGGCCTCGTAGATGACCGACTCGTGGTACTCGTGGCGCGGCGGCCGGTCGTTGACCCAGTCGAAGAAGGGGTTGATCACCACCGACAGCATCGTGTGGCCGAGGCTGTCGGCGTCGTTGAAGGCGTTGCTGTCGTCGAAGGAGTAGGAGAACAGCGACTCGTCGCCGTCGATCTGCCCCTCGATCGCCTTGGCGTAGGGGTCGAGCAGCAGCTTCGCCGGGTTGCAGCGATGGCCCCAGGAGGGGTCGTAGGGGCCGTGGACGCGGTACCCGTAGCGCTGCCCTGGGCCGATCCGCGGCAGATAGCCGTGCCAGACGAACGCATCGGCCTCGGTGAGCGCGATCCGCTCCTCGCCCCCGGCCGAGTCGATCAGACACAGCTCGACCTGCTCGGCCACCTCGGAGAAGATCGCGAAGTTGGTGCCCGCCCCGTCGAAGGTGGCGCCCAGGGGATAGGGACTACCCGGCCAGATCTCCATCTCGTCCTCTCATCGGTACGACCATCATCCCGCCACTGCGCGATCGACGATCGCCTCCGTCGTGCGCCTGCCGACCGGCAGGGTGCCGATCAGGAAGCCACCGCCCCCGGCCACTCGGGTGGCCAGGTAGGCGGTGGCGACCGCGGACGGCGCATGCCGCACCACCAGTGATGCCTGCAGCGCGATCGCCAGGCGCTCCACCATCCAGCGGGCTCCCGACTCCACCGCCGCCGGATCGCGGCGGGCCTCGCGGGCGGCGGCCTGCAGGAACGCGGCGACGTCGTCCATCGCCCGATCGAGCCGGGCGTCGGCGCCGCGGGCCCGATCGATCTCGGCCAAGAGCACCTCCATCGCCGTGGGCTGCACGGACATCGCGCTCAATACGTCCAGGGCGGTGAGATTACCGGTGCCCTCCCACAGCGAGAGTCCGGGGGAGGCCCGGAACACCCGGGCCAGGCCGTGTTCCTCGACGTAGCCGTTCCCGCCCAGGCATTCCAGGGCCTCGGCCACCACCGGGGGGGTGCGCTTGGCCACCCAATACTTGGCCACCGGGACGGCGACGCGCAACAGGTCGTCCTCGCCGGCGTCGACCGCCGCCGCCAGGCGTATGCCGAGCAGGGTGGCCGCCTCGCTCTCCACCGCGAGATCGGCGAGGACGTTCTGCATCAGGGGCTTGTCGAGCAGCGCGGAGCCGAACGCCTCCCGGTGCCGGGCGTGGTGCACCGCGCGGACGACGCAGGTGCGCATCGCACCGGCCGCGGTCAGCACACCGTCGAGCCGCAGGGCGGCGGTGGTGCCGGAGAGGGTGCGCCGGCCGCTGCCCTCCTCTCCGAGCAGGTGGCCCCAGGTGCCGTCGAGTTCGACCTCGGCCACCCCGGTGGAGCGGGTTCCGAGGGTGGACTTGAGCCGCTCCAGTCGCCAGGGGTTGCGGGTGCCGTCGGGCAGCACGCGGGGGACCAGGAAGCAGCTCACCCCTCCGGGGGCCTGGGCGAGGACCAGGAAGACGTCGCTCATCGGAGCGGAGACGAACCACTTGTGCCCGGTCAGCCGGTAGCCGTCGGTCTGTGGGCGGGCCACGGTGGTGGACGTCCGCAGATCGGTGCCGCCCTGCCGCTCGGTGACGGCGAGGCCGGCAAGGACGCCCAGCTTGTCCTGAGCCGGGCGCAGGCCCGATTCATAGGCCCGCGACGCGAGCCGGGGCAGCCAGGTCGCCTCGGCCTCGGCATCCCCTCGCAGAGCCGGTGCGGCGGCGTAGGTGGTGCTCAGCGCCGTGAGATGGCCGGTCTCGGTCTGTGCCCACAGCACCAGGGCCGCGGCGCGGGCGGTGTGCGGTGCGGTGGTCGGGTCCTGGGTCCACGCGGCGGCGGTCAGCCCGGCCCGCACGCCCGCCTGCATCAGCCGATGCCAGGCGGGGTGGTACTCGAGTTCGTCCAGGCGGCGGCCGAAGGCGTCGTGGGTACGCAGAGTGGGCGGGTAGCGATCGACGAACTCCGCCCAGCGCAGCGACCGGGGCGATCCCGCCACCTTGCCCAGGTCGCGCAGGCGTCCGGCGTGCTGCTCCGCGCCGTGGCGTCGCACGGCCTCGCCCAGCACGGGATCGGTCGAGTACAGATCGGCAGCCTCGGGCGCCGGCACGAGGTTGGCGTCGTCATCGGCATGCGGCACGCGGCCACCGTACCGATGCCGGGAGGTGGCGGGCAGCGCAGTCACCTTCCGGCGTGGCCGCCCCCCGCTCGCAGCCCCGGATGGTTACCGTGTGTGTCGTGCGAGGGGGAGAGCGGGCATGGACGCCACCGAGACGCTGGTGACGCCCCGGCGTCCGCCAGGGAGCCGGCCGGGTGTGCGTGATGCCCGGCGGGTGGGCTGGCGGCGCACGGTGGCGGGCGCGACCCGTGTGATTGCGGGGACGGTGCGCACCTGTCTGCGGTACCGGGTCACGGGTCTGGCCGCCGAGGCGGGGTTCTTCGCCCTGCTCTCACTGCCCCCGCTGGTCCTCAGTCTCGTGGCCAGCCTCGGCTTCGCCGGATCGTGGGCCGGCGCGGACATCGTCGGGCGGCTCAAGGATCGACTGACCGACCTGGCCGGGACCGTGCTGACCGAGCAGGCCGTACAGGGTGTGATCCTGCCCACCTTCGACGAGGTGGCCACGGGAGGTCGGCTCGAGATCGCCTCCATCGGGTTCCTGCTCGCACTCTGGTCGGGCTCGCGGGCGCTGAACGTCTACGTCGACACCGTCTCGATCATGTACGGCCTGGGTGGTCACCGCGGCATTGTGCGCACCCGGACCCTGTCCTTCTCGATGTACGTCCTCACCCTGGTCCTCGGAGCGGTGGCGTTCCCGCTGGTCCTGGTCGGGCCCGGCTTGATCGGGCAGTTCCTGCGGACGCGGTTCGAGGGACTGCCGTCGCTGGCCTGGATGGAGTCGCTGTACTGGCCGACTGTGATCGTGTTCTCGGTCGTGCTGCTGACCACGCTGTACCACGTGGCCACGCCGGTCCGGGTGCCGTGGCGCAAGGATCTGCCGGGAGCGGTGCTGGCCCTGCTGATCTGGATGGTGGCCAGTGCCGTGCTGCGGGTGGTCGTCGCGCAATCGGTGGGCGGGGCGTCGATCTACGGCCCGCTGACGGCGCCGATCGTGGTGCTGATCTGGCTGTACCTGCTGGCGATCGCCGTGCTGATCGGGGCCGCGCTGAACGCCACCCTGGACACGATCTGGCCCGACCCCATTCGCGCGGCGGCCCGGCGCGGACCCGCGATGCACGCGCAGGAACGCCCGGTCACGCCGAACCCTCGCCAGAAGCTCGGCGCGCCACCGCCCCCGGCGGAGTGAGCCGGGACCGCGGGCCCTCACCGAGCGCCGTGTCGCGCCGTCCTTCGCGGCTCGCGGGCGGCTGCACGGGTATCGATGGTCGTCTGCAGCCGAGCGGCGGGCGTTCGGTGCAGCGCGGTGTGCCGGCCGACCGTGAACAGCAGGAGGAGCATCCCGGTTATCTCCATCCCCTCCTCCACGGTGGCCTCGAGGTCGTAGAGGAACGAGTCGGGGCCGCGGGTGCTGAACAGGTAGCTGCCGATCATCTCCGCCCCGATCGCGCCACCCACGTAGAAGGCGCCGGCGAGCAGCAGCCCCAGCCTGGTCGAGCGGGGCAGTGCACGCAGGAACGACAGGAAGAACAGGACGAAGACGACCACAGCGGGGACGGCCGCGATGACCCAGGCCCACAACAGGGCCCCGGAGGTGCCGAACAGCAGGTGCAGGGGTTCGTCGGCCCGCTCGTGCAGGGCGACGAGCTCGTCCACGGACAGGTAGCCGAAGACGAGCGCGAGCAGCCGCCAGTGCCGGGCCCATCGGTCTGCGACGGCTCGGGCGTCGTCCGCCGTGGTCCACAGGGTCAGCGCGCACAGCAGCAGCAGGGACGACTGGAACCAGCTGGGGATGTTCCCCTCGGCGTCGACGTTGAGATAGCCCTGCAGCGAGGCCAGGCCGCGGAAGTTCACGTGCAGGCCGTGCCGCAGGCTCTGACATCCCAGGCTGGAAGCCAGCAGGACGACGGCCGCGACCGCGAGCACCGCCACTCCGCGGTCCGGATCGAGGTGGAACTCCACCACCCGCGAGCGAGCGCGCCGCCCGCGGATCTCGGCTGTCACGCGGACCACGATGGCACATGTGCGGGGCTCAAACGCAACGCGACAGGTCAGGGAAGGAAGCCGCTCGGATCGATCAGCAGCCATCGGCCGCTCTGATAGACGGCATAGACGGCGAACGCCGCGAATGCACTCACCCACACCACGGTCGGGATCCCGGTGACCTCCGCGGCGGCCGACGCGTCGTCGCCGGTACCTGGACCGGCGACGCGATACAGCACGGCGATGTTGCGCAGACCAGCCAGCAGGAGGAACCACGCGGCGGTGATGGCCGCGGTGGCCTGGGCCAGCGGTCCGGCCACGTGCAGCACCACGGCGAGCGCCAGCAGGATGGCGATCATCACCGCCACGCCGAAGGCGTTCCCGCTGACCACCAGGACCAGCACGGCGATGAAGATCAGCACCAGCACGACGGTCCGGGCGGGGACGCCGTGCCTCAGCGCCGCGATCAGGCCGAGCGCTGTGGCCGGCGGCGCGACGTACCCCACGAGGCTGTTGACCAGCTCGCCGAACGGGCCGCCGCCCGCGCTGTACGTCGTGCATCCCCCGCCGTTGGCGAAGATCTCCACCGCGTGGAGCACCTGACCCGAGAGCAGCGCGACGAGCGCGTGCCCGGCCTCGTGCACGAACGTGCTGAAGTACTGGGTCCACTGCCACAGCACGGGCACGAACACGGCCAGTGCGGCCACCCCCAGGGAACCCAGAACCGCCGTCGAGGCCAGCGAGCCCACCCCGTGCCTGCCCCTCTCCCTCGCCCGAGCGGCGCCAGCGTACCGGGCCCGGTGGTGCCCGACCACGATCGTCTGCGGTCGGGGAATGCGGTGGTGCCGAGTGACTTTGGGACGACATGACCGCCGGACCGGCGACCTAGGCTGGAGGTGCAGGGGCTGTCGGCGCCCGAGAAGGCCGGGCGTCTGCGAGCATCACCCCGCTGGTCGAGGTGGTCTGCCCTGCACGAGGAGGCAGACATGACAGGAACCACGCAGGTCGAGCGGCGCGGCAGGACGCCACGGCTGTTCGACTGGCTGGAGAGCGAGTTCTCGCTGCTCCCGGGGCTTCGGCCCTTCGAGTTCGAGCGCTTCATCCGTTGTGAGGAGTTCGTCGAGGACGGCTCGTATGTCGTCCGGGCCCAGCTCCCGGGGGTCGACCCCGACAAGGACGTCGAGGTCACCGTCGCCGACGGTGTGCTCACCATCCACGCCGAACGCCGTGAGACGCGCAAGGACGCCCACCGTTCGGAGTTCTTCTACGGCGAGCTCACCCGCACCCTGCGGCTGCCCAAGGGCGCCGACGAGAGCGCAGTGACCGCCACCTACCGCGACGGGATCCTCGAGGTGACTGTGGCGGTCAAACCGGAGGAGGCAGCGGCCAAGAAGGTCCCGATCGAGCGCGGCCGGTAGACCCGCCGCAGGGCGCGGTCTCCCCGGAGTCCGGGCGCGGTCACAGATCGAGCGTGACCGTCAGCGGCAGATCCTCCACCTGGTGGCCGACGTGCAGCTCGAACCGCCCCGGCTCGAGCTGCCAGCCGTGCGCCGCGCTGTCCCAGTGCCGCAGGGCCGCCAGCGGCACTGGGACCTCGACGTCGTCCGCCTGTCCGGCCGCCAGTTCCACGGCGGCGAACCCGACCAGCCATCGGGCCGCACGCTGTACCGCGCTGCCCGGCCGGGAGGCGTAGACCTGCACCACGTGCCGCCCGGTGCGCCCGCCGGTGTTGTGCACCCGGACCCGGACGGCGAGGCTCGCGGAGTCGACCGCCTGCACCTGCGCCGTCTCGAGCCGCCAGGTGGTGTAGCCCAGTCCGAACCCGAACGGGAAGGCCGGGCGCAGGCCCGCACGCAACCAGGCCCGGTAGCCGATGAACAGGTCCTCGTCATAGGTGAGCACGCCCTCGACCGGGGTGGTCGACGGCGCGGGCAGCGCGGCCTCGGCCCCCGGCCAGGTGGTCGGCAACCGTCCGCCCGGCTCCCGCTGCCCGAGCATTACCTCGGCCAGGGCGTTGCCGAACTCCTGACCGGGGAACCAGCTCACCAGCACGGCCGAGACCTCCTGCCACCACGGCATCAGCACCGGGGCACCGCTGTTCACCACCACGACGGTGCGCGGATTGGCGGCCGCGACCCGCCGGACCAGCTCGTCCTGGCCCCCGGGCAGACTCAGGCAGGAGCGGTCGAAGCCCTCGCTCTCGACCTCCTCGGTGGTGCCGACGATCACGATCGCCACGTCGGCGAGGGACGCGGCGTCGACGGCACGCCGGAGCTCGGCGTCGGCGTCCTGGCGCTGCGGCTCCGCGTTCAGCTGGAAGGACACCGAGATCAGCCCGGGCAGGATCCCGGCGCCGACCGTGTGCCGGACCCGCACCGCAAGCCGCTGGCCGTCGTCCAGGGCGCGCTCGGCGAGCTGCTGCGGCGGGATCATCAGCCCGACCACGGGGTCGTCGTCCGGAGCCAGCACGATGTCGTCGTCGAAGGCCACCTCCCCGTCGAGCTCGAGCCGGAACCGGCCCACCCCGGACACGCCGACGCGGTAGCGGCCGGCCGGCCCGGCGACCAGCTCTCCGGTCACCTCGACCACGGCGACCCGGTCGGCATCGATCCCGGGTCCGAAGCCGCCGAGCCAGTTGAACGCCGCCCGGTCACGGCTCTCGCGGCCGAGCTCGGCGTCGTCCGCGTCGAGGAAACGCACCACGACCCTCGACCCGAGCAGGGGGGCACGCTCGCTCGGGTGGGCGCCGACCGCGTGCTCGATCCGGACGTCGTCGCCGAGGGCGGCGGTCAAGCCGTCGAGGGGGGAGACGGTGTAGGGCGGGAAGACCGTGGCACTGCCGCCGCCGAGAGTGCGGGCGGTCGCGGCGTTCGGCCCGATCAGGGCCACCCGGCGCACGCTCCTCGGCTGCAGCGGCAGCAGCGGAGGCCCCTCGGCCACCGGAGCGTTGCGCAGGAGCACGAACGAGGCCGCCGCCGTGGAGCGGATCTCGGCGGCGACGGCCGGGCCGGTCCACCACTCAGCCATCGCGTCGGCCTGCGCGGCGGGCACCGCCGGAGCGAATCCGTCGAGCAGGCCGACCCGGGCGGCCAGCCGGAGGATCCGCAGCACCTTGTCGTCGATCAGTTCCTGGGCCACCTGGCCCGACCTGACGGCCTCGGCCAGGCCCTCGGTCCACGGGCTGCTCGGTCCGGGCATCGCGATGTCCAGCCCGGCCCGGCCCGCCTCGACCACCGAGCGGGTGGCGGTCCAGTCCGACACGACCGCGCCGTCGAACCCCCACTCGCGCTGCAGGATCTCGCGCAGCATCGGGTGCTCGGTCATGGCATGGCCGTTGACCCCGTTGTAGGCGGCCATCACGGTCCACACCCCGGCGTCGACCAGGTCCTGGAACGGCGCCAGATACAGCTCGCGCAGCGCCCGCTCGCCGACCCGCGCATCCACGGTCATCCGCTGGGTCTCGGAGTCGTTGGCGACGAAGTGCTTCGCGCACGCCGCCACTCCGCCGGCCTGGACGCCGCGCACCACGGCGGAGCCGATCCGGGCGGTGAGCAGAGGGTCCTCGCTGAGGCACTCGAAATGGCGGCCGCCCAGCGCCGAGCGGTGCAGGTTGATGGTCGGCGCGAGCAGGACGGCGACCCCCTTCGCGCGGGCCTGCGCGGCCAGCAGCCGACCCAGACGCTCAACCCGGGCCGGGTCCCACGTGGCTGCCAGCGCGGTCGGGGAGGGGATGTTCGCCGAGGGCTCCCGCTCGTCCCAGCGCTCCCCACGGACCCCGGCCGGGCCGTCGGAGGCGACCAGGCGGTGCAGGCCGACGGCGGGCTCCGGGTGCAGCGCCCAGAAGTCGGCGCCGGTGAGCAGCCGCACCTTCTGGTCCAGGGTCAGCCGGGCCACCCGGTGTGCGAGCTCCGCCTCGTCGGCGCTGGGGGTCATGGCGGGACACTACGCGACCGGGAACCGCGGTCACAGGTGCGCGAGGAACCACTCACCGGCCACCCGGGCGACCTCCTCGAGGGCGCCCGGCTCCTCGAACAGGTGGGTGGCTCCCGGCACGACGACCAGCGAGCGCTCGCAGCGCAGAAGCTCCAGGGCCCGGCGGTTCAGCTCCAGCACCGCCTGGTCGGCACCACCGACCACGAGCAGGGTCGGTGCCCGGACGGCGCCGAGCCGGTCGGCAGCCAGGTCCGGCCGTCCGCCTCGCGAGACGACTGCGGCGATCCGGGAGTGGGGCTCCGCCGCGGCCCGGAGCGCGGCGGCGGCGCCCGTGCTGGCACCGAAGTACCCGAGCCGGGCCTGACCACCCTGCGGCTGGGCCCGCAGCCAGGTCGTGGCCGCCTCCAACCGGCGGGCGAGCAGGCCGATGTCGAAGACGTTGGCTCGTTCGTGCTCCTCCGACGGGGTGAGCAGGTCGAAGAGCACGGTGCCCAGGCCGGCCCGCTCCAGCACTCCAGCGACGTACCGGTTGCGCGGGCTGTGCCGGCTGCTGCCGGAGCCATGGACGAAGACCACGATCCCGGCGGCACCGGACGGCACGGACAGGTGTCCGTGCAGCATCGCCGACCCTGCCGGAATGGCGACCTCCTCGTCGCGGGCGCGCAGCTCGGCAGCACGCCGGCGGAGCAGGGCGACGACGTCCTCCTCCGGCGTGGGGGAGAAGTCGTCGTAGAAGTAGCCGATCGCGCGGAAGTTCTCGGGCTCCTCCACGCAGACCACGTCGTCGGCCACCTCCAGCAGCGCAGGAACGCGGTCCTGCGGGGCGACCGGCGCGGCCAGGATGACCTGGCGTGCCCCATGGGCACGGGCCACCTGACAGGCGGCCATCGCGGTGGCGCCGGTGGCGATGCCGTCATCCACCAGCAGGGCGATCCTGCCGGACAGGGGCAGCGCCGGGGAGCCCGCGCGGAGCAGGGCGAGGCGCCTGTCCACCTCGGCCTGCTCGCGGGCCACGACGGACCGCAGAGCCGCCGGATCGATCCGGGCGTCGGCGACGATCCGGTCGTCGACGATCCGGACGCCGCCCTCCCCGACGGCGCCCATCGCGAACTCGGGCATGTACGGGACGCCGAGCTTGCGCACGACGATCACGTCCAGCGGCGCGCCGAGGGCGCGGGCCACCTCATAGGCGACGGGTACCCCGCCGCGGGGCAGGCCGAGCACGACCACGTCCTGGCCGCGCAGAGAGGTGAGCCGCTCGGCGAGGCGGCGGCCGGCGTCCTGGCGATCGATGAAGGTCATCACATGAGCCGGGCCCTGAGGTCGAGGGCCGCGTAGCGGCACCGGTGCGGACATGGCGCACCTCCGGGTGAGGATGCACCCAGTGTTCACCGCACGGGCCCCCCGGCCAAGGGGATGCACGTCCCGGAGGGATCACGCCGTGCGCAGGGAGGGCCGCTCCTGCTGGCGCCTCCTCCGCTGGGCCATCCACTCGGTGAGCTCCACCGAGGGGATCGGGCGGGAGAGGAAGAAGCCCTGGACGAAGTGGCAGCCGATCTGGGTGAGGTGGTCGAGCGTGCGCTGGTCCTCGACGCCCTCGGCCACCACCGCGAGATCGAGGCTGTGGGCCAGATCGGTGACCGAGCGGACGATGGCCGCGGCGGCCGGGTCGCTGACCATGGGCGTGACGAACGACTTGTCGATCTTGATCACGGAGACGGGAAGCCGCTGCAGGTAGGCCAGGGAGGAGTAGCCGGTCCCGAAGTCGTCGATCGAGAAGGAGATGCCGGTCGCCGCCAGGTCGCGCAACATGCCGATCATGCGCTCGGGGTCGGTCATGATGCCGGTCTCGGTGATCTCGAAGGTGAGCTGGTGCGGCGCCGCGGCGTGCCGGTGCAGCAGCTCGACGACCTTCGCCGGCCAGTCGACGTCGCGCAGTACCTGGGGCGGCAGGTTGACGCTGACGTACAGCTCCAGCCCGGCGGCCCGCCAGATGCGGGTCTGGGCCAGCGCCTCGTCCAGCACGTACAGGGTCAGATCGTGGATCAGCCCCGATCGTTCGGCGATCGGGATGAACTCATCCGGAGCGATCTGTCCGAGCTCGGGGTGGTTCCACCGGGCCAGGGCCTCCGCCCCCACCACCTCGACGTCGGTGGCGCGGGCGATCGGCTGGTACCAGACGTCGATCTGGCGGGCGAGCAGCGCACCGCGGAGCTCACTGGCCAGCCGCAGCCGGAGCTGGCTGTTCCAGTTCAGGGAGTGGTCGTAGAGCGTCACCCCGGCCTGGGCCCGCTTGGCGGCGTACATGGCCACGTCGGCGCGTTGCAGCAGGGTGGCCGGGTCCGTTCCGTGGTCGGGCCACACCGACATGCCGATGCTGGCGCTCACCTCGAGCGCCATCGAGGCCAGGGGGATCGGTCGGCCGATCGCCTCGTTGACCTGGGCGGCCACGGCGAGTCCCGTCTCGACGTCCGGCAGGAAGGGCAGCAGCACGGCGAACTCGTCACCGCCCAGGCGCGCCACGGTGCACGGCTCGGTGACCGTCTGGCGCACCCGCTGGGCCACCTCACGCAGGAGCAGATCACCGGTGTGGTGGCCCAGGGTGTCGTTGACCTCTTTGAAGCCGTTCAGGTCGAGCAGCAGCACCCCGACCCGGCGCGGGGTCGGATCAGCGAGCGCCTCGCTCAACCGCTCGAAGAGCAGCGTGCGGTTGGGCAGCCCGGTGAGGGCGTCGTGCTGGGCCTCGTGCTCCCGGGCCTGGATCTGGGCCTGCAGCCGCTCGATCAGCTGACCGTTCTCCAGCGCGATGGCGGCCTGGGAGGCGAGCGTGGCGAAGAGCCGTCCGTCCTCGGAATCGAACGTGCTGACCTCGCCGAGCCGGTCGCAGACGACCAGGGCCCCGGTGACCTCGCCTCCGCTGATCAGGGGCGCGGCGATGCAGTCCTTGGCGCCGAGTGACTCCAGGACGGCGCGGTGCTCCGGCTGCGCGGTGGTGCGGGGGATCAGCAGCAGGCGCCCGTGCTGCAGCACCTCCTCCCGCAGTCCCGCCGGGAGGTTGCCCCGGCCGGTCTCCCTGTCGGCGCCGGCCCCGTCGATGCCGGTCCCGGAGTCCGCCGACCGATCGAGGAAGAGCCAGGGCTGCTCGCCTCCCGGGCCGTAGAGGGCGATCAGGGCCCGCCCGGTCCGCAGCAGGCGGCCGGCCTCGTCCAGCACGCGCAGCAGTGTGGCGTCCGGGCGCTGTGGGCCGCTGGTGATCCGGGTGAACTGGTAGAGCATCTCCAGCCCGGCATACCGCTTGGTGAGCCGGGTGTACCCGCGGTAGGCGGTGACCACCACGCCGGTGACCACGGCCAACGGGATCAGCGCGGGGCGCGCGACGCTCATCAGCACGGCCGCGATCGAGGCCAGGCTGGTGTTCCCGACGGCGGTGACCGCGGCAGCCACCACGAGCTGGCGTGAGCTCACCGACCCGCCGTGCACCCGGATCACGGCCCAGACCGCGGCCGCACCGAGCGTCCCGGCCACCCCGACGGCGAGCAGGGCCGCCAGCCAGGTGCGGGGGTCGATCGGGCCGCTCTCGCCGCCGGCCCAGCGGAAGACCGCCAGCGCGGCGGTGGTCTCGGCGAAGAACAGGCTCAGGTTGAACGCGAGCTTGGGCGGGGACTGGCGCTCCAGCCCGATCAGGACGACGGCCTCACCGAGCAGCCGGGCGAGCAGCACGTGCCAGGGGTCGGTGAACAACAGGCCGAGGACCAGGGGGACCTCGCTGAGCGAGAAGGTGTGCGCCTCACTGTTGATCTCGACGTGGAAGACGAACACGGCTGCGAGGCCGAACACCGGCGCCAGGTGCCACCAGGAGAGGGCCGGTCCGGAGGACGGCCCGGCCGCGGCCGGTGGGGCCAGGGCCAGAGGTGCCAGGGCCAGGCCGATCAGGGTCAGCGCCAGGCACAGGGCCAGGGTCCGCCGCGCGGGAAGCGGCCGGGGGCGGACGGCGCCGAGG
>JBAPWU010000077.1:0-16178 GCA_049283855.1 Kineosporiaceae bacterium | reverse complement strand
CCCCCTCCCCCGGCGGCTCCCTCGATCCCGCGGGCCGGGCGGGCCTGGCCGCCCTGGTCCGGGGCGAGCACGCCGCCGTGTTCGGATACGGCGTGATCACCGCGGCGGTGCCGGACGCCGAACGGGCCCGGGCGCGCGGGATCTGGGCCGATCACCAGGCACGCCGCGACCGGTACGGCGCGGCACTGCTCGCCGCCGGCGGGCAGGTCCCCGCGGCGCTGCCCGCCTACGACGTGGGCACGATCGGCGCAGCCACGACGGCGGTGGCCCTGGCCCGCAGGATCGAGGCCGCCCTGCTCACCACGTCGCTGAACGCGCTGGCCCAGCTCGACGGCGAATGGCGCAGCGCGATCGCCGCGGACGCCGTGCAGACCGCTCGCCGGCTCGAGCGCTGGGGCGGCTCGGTCCCGGCCCTACCGGGTGGCTAGGTCCCAGGTCAGGCGCACGATCAGGGCGGCCACGACGACCAGGAACACCACCCGGACGAAAGCGCTTCCGCGAGCGATCGCCGTCCGGGCGCCCAGGTAGCCGCCCGCCAGGTTGGCCGCACCCATCGCCAGGCCCACCCGCCACATCGGCGCGCCCATGGGCACGAACACGGCCAGGGCGCCCAGGTTGGTCGCCGCGTTGGTGATCTTCGCCAGGCCGCTGGCGGCGAGGAAGGAGTAGCCGAGGACCCAGACCAGGGCGATCACCAGGAACGAGCCGGTGCCGGGGCCGAACACGCCGTCGTAGAAGCCGAGGCCGGCCCCGACCAGGCCGGCGCGCGCCAGGTGCCCGCGCCCCTCGTGCCGCAACGCGGTGCCGCGGCCCAGATCGGGTCTGGCCACGGTGTAGACCGCCACGACGATCAGCCCGGCCAGCACCAGGGGGCGGAACACCCGGTCCGGCAGGATGCTGGCGCAGGCCGCGCCACCGGAGGCACCCGCCAGGGCGAGCAGGGCCATGGTGGCCGCCGTGCGCGGGTCGGGCCGGATCCTGCGGGCGTAGGTGAGCGAGGACGTCGTCGTGCCGAAGACACTGGCCAGCTTGTTGGTGGCCAGGAGCTGGGCCGTCGCCGCCGCGGGGAACCCGAGCAGCAGCGCGGGCAGCTGGATCAGCCCTCCCCCGCCGACCACGGCGTCCACCCACCCGGCGAGCAGCGCGGCCAGGACCAGGAGCGCGAGCGGATCCAGCGGGTGGAGCCCACTCACCCGGCGAGCCAGCCGTCCACGTGGTCGAGGACGTCGAGCAACCGGTGCGCCACACCGTCCGGTCGCACGTCGACCGGAACCTGTTGCGCTGCAGGGATATCCGAGTGCGGCACCAGGATCGCCCGCATCCCCGCCCGCTGTGCGCCGTGCACGTCCTCGTAGGGGCGGTCGCCCACGTAGACGCAGCCGGCCGCCTCGGTGACGCCCACGGCGGCCATCGCCGCCGCGAACGCCGCCCGGTGCGGCTTGGCGTGAGCGATCTCGGAGGTGTAGACGGACCCGTCGATCAGGTGGAGCACGCCGTCCCGGGCGAACACCCGCTCGTGGTAGTCCCGCGACCAGATCGTGTTGGAGAGCACCCCGACCTTGACCCCCCGCTCTCGCAGGCCGGCGAACACCGGCGCCACGTCCGGGTCGGTGTAGGTGTGCGGCTCCCAGAACTCCTCATAGGCGGTCAGCGCGGCATCGTGCCCGGGGTGGTCGGAGGAGACCCCGGCCTCGGCGAGGACCTCGGCCAGGTGGGCACTGGCGCCGCCCGCGCGGATGCGGGCCCAGGCCTGGTCCTCCGCGGCCATGATCCTCGCCGCCAGCTCCTCGGCCTGGTCGGGGTGGTCGGCGAACTCACGGGCATAGGCCCGCCACTGCTCGGCCAGATCGACGGTGTGCCAGGGCGTCAGGGTGCCGCCCCAGTCGAAGATCACCGCCTGGACCGCCGCCGTGGTCGTCGCCATCAGGCGCGGACGATCCCGGCGATCGCGGTGGCCGCCTCGGCCGGGCCGGGCGCGGGCACCTGGGTGCGCTCGCCGGTGCGCCGGTCCTTGACCTCGACCGTGCCCTCGGCCAGCCCCTTGCCGACCACCACGATGGTCGGCACCCCGAGGAGCTCGGCGTCCTTGAACTTCACCCCGGGGGAGACCTTCACCCGGTCGTCGAAGATCACCCGGACGCCGCGCCCGACCAGCTCGCCGGCCAGCTGCTCGGCGAACGCCGTCACCTGCGCGTCCTTGCCGGCGGCGACGAGGTGGATGTCGGCCGGAGCCACCTCACGCGGCCAGACCAGGCCGAACTCGTCGTGGCTCGCCTCGACGATCGCCGCCACGGCCCGGGAGACCCCGATCCCGTAGGAGCCCATGGTGACCGTGACCAGCCGGCTGTGCTCGTCCAGCACCTGCAGTCCGAGGGCCTCGGCGTACTTGCGCCCGAGCTGGAAGATGTGACCGATCTCGATCCCTCGCGCGGTCGACAGCGGCTCACCGCACACCGGGCAGGCGTCGCCGTCGCGCACCTCGGCGGCCTCGATCACGCCGTCGCCGGTGAAGTCGCGCCCGGCGACCAGGTCGAAGACGTGCCGGCCGGGCTCGTCGGCACCGGTCACCCAGGCCGTGCCCGGCACCACCCTCGGGTCGAGCAGGTAGCGGATGCCGCTGGCGTTCTTCTCCCCCAGCACACCGGGGCCGATGTAGCCCTTGACCAGCGACGGGGTACGCGCGAAGTCCTCTTCGGTGAAGGCGTCGACCAGGGCCGGGGCCACCGCCGCCTCGAGCCGTTTGGGATCGACCTCGCGGTCCCCGGGCAGGCCGATGCACAGCGGTTCGCGCGTGCCGTCCGGGGCCACCAGGGTGACCACCACGTTCTTCAGCGTGTCGGCGGCGGTCCAGGCGCGCCCGTCGCTGCGCGGGTGGAGCTCGTTCGCCACGGCGACCAGGGTGTCGATGGTCGGGGTGTTCGGCGTCTCCTCGGCGTGGGCGGCGGGGATGCCGTCCCAGTCCCGGGCGGGCGGCACGGGGGTGGTCACCGCCTCGACGTTCGCCGCGTGGCCGCAGGCCCGGCAGCGCACGAAGGTGTCCTCGCCGACCTCGGTCGGCTGCAGGAACTCCTCGCTCTTCGAGCCTCCCATCGCCCCCGACATCGCCGAGACGATCACGTAGTCCAGGCCGAGCCGGTCGAAGGTCTTCACGTAGGCGTCGCGGTGGCGCTGGTAGGAGCGTTCCAGGCCCGCGTCGTCCACGTCGAAGGAGTAGGAGTCCTTCATCACGAACTCGCGCCCGCGCAGGATGCCCGCGCGGGGCCGGGCCTCGTCGCGGTACTTGATCTGGATCTGGTAGATCGACAGCGGCAGGTCCTTGTACGAGGAGTACAGGTCCTTGACCAGGAGGGTGAACATCTCCTCGTGGGTGGGGCCGAGCAGCATGTCGTTGCCCTTGCGGTCCTGCAGCCGGAACAGGTTGGGGCCGTACTCGGTCCAGCGGTTGGTCGCCTCGTAGGGCTCGCGGGGCAGCAGCGCCGGGAAGTGCACCTCCTGGAAGCCGGCGGCGTTCATCTCCTCACGGACGACGCGCTCGACGTTGCGGTAGACCAGGTAGCCCAGCGGCAGCCAGGAGTAGATGCCGGGCGCGGCGCGCCGGATGTACCCGGCGCGCACCAGCAGGCGGTGGCTCGGCACCTCGGCGTCGGCCGGATCGTCACGGAGGGTCCGCAGGAACAGGGTCGACATCCGTAGCAGCTCGGTCACGCAGCCGAGGATACGGCGTCGCGGCGGCTGGTCAGAATCAGAACAGGACGGTGGCGAAGGTGCCGAACCGGACGAATCCGACCCGCTCGTAGACGTGGACGGCGCGGGTGTTGAACGCGTTGACGTACAAGGAGGTCACCGGAGCCACCTCGCGCCGGCACAGCTCGACCACGGCGGCCATCGCGCCGACGGCCACGCCCCGCCCGCGGTGCACCGGGTTCACCCACACCCCCTGCACCTGGACCACCTCGGGCGTCACCGAGCCCAGTTCGGCCTTGAACACCACCTCGGGGCCGGTGGGCCCGGAGGTCGTCCGCACCAGCGAACGCCCCCCGGCCACCAGGGCGCTCACCTGGGAGCGGTAGAGCAGGCCGCCGTCCACGAGCACCGGCGAGTAGCCGACCTCCTCGGTGAACATCGCCACACAGGCGGGGGTGACCAGGTCGATCTCGGCCACCGTCGCCCGGCGCACCTGCGGGTCCGGACGCACCAGCGGCGGGGAGCCCAGGGCCATCAGCGGCTGGTCGCTGCGTACCTCCCGGGCGCCCGACCAGTGCGGCTGCAGCCGGGACCACAGGGCCTGGACGACGTCCGCCGGGCCGACGATGGAGGAGCACTGCCGCCCGTGCCGGCGGGCCCGGGCCGCGAACGCCTCGATCGCATCGGGCGTGGCCTGGACCGGCACCAGGTTCGCCCCGGACCAGCACAGCGAGGCGAGGCCGCCGCCGTCGAAGTACCCCCACAGCTCGCCCCCGCCGGATCGGGAGATGCCGTGCGTACGCAAGCGGGCCGCGACGAACACGTTGGCCACCGGGTCGCGGGCGCAGAGCGACAGCGCCGCGTCCAGATCGGCGCGGTCCAGTACCCGCAGTGACGCCCGCAGCACGCAAGCATCCTCTCAGGTTCGCCGCTACTGCCCCGGCGCGGACCCCATCTCCTCGGCGAGCTGCAGGGCGTACTCGACCAGCGTCTCCACGATCTGCGACTCGGGCACCGTCGCCACGACTTCTCCCTTGACGAAGATCTGGCCCTTGCCGTTGCCCGAGGCGACCCCCAGGTCAGCCTCCCGGGCCTCCCCCGGGCCGTTCACGACGCACCCCATCACGGCAACCCGCAGCGGCACGTCCAGCCCGTCCAGAGCGGCGGCGACCTTGTCGGCCAGGGAGTAGACGTCGACCTGGGCCCGCCCGCAGGAGGGGCAGGAGACGATCTCCAGCTTGCGCGGCCGCAGGTTCAGCGACTGCAGGATCTGGATGCCGACCTTGACCTCCTCCACCGGAGGCGCCGACAGGGAGACCCGGATCGTGTCGCCGATCCCCCGGCTCAGCAGCGCACCGAAGGCCACCGCGGACTTGATCGTGCCCTGGAAGGCAGGACCGGCCTCGGTCACCCCCAGGTGCAGCGGCCAGTCCCCGCGCTCGGAGAGCAACTCGTACGCGCGGACCATGACCACCGGGTCGTTGTGCTTGACCGAGATCTTGAAGTCGTGGAAGTCGTGCTCCTCGAACAGCGAGGCCTCCCAGACCGCGGACTCGACCAGGGCCTCGGGGGTCGCCTTGCCGTACTTGGCCAGCAGTCGCGGGTCGAGCGAGCCCGCGTTCACACCGATCCGGATCGAGACCCCGGCGGCGCGCGCGGCGTCCGCGATCTGCTTGATCTGGTCGTCGAACTTGCGGATGTTGCCCGGGTTGACCCGCACCGCGGCGCAGCCGGCGTCGATCGCGGCGTAGACGTACTTGGGCTGGAAATGGATGTCGGCGATCACCGGGATCTGCGACTTGCGGGCGATCGCCGACAGCGCGTCGGCGTCGTCCTGGCTCGGGCAGGCCACCCGGACGATGTCGCAGCCGGCCGCGGTGAGCTCGGCGATCTGCTGCAGGGTGGCGTCGACGTCGGTGGTCGGTGTGGTGGTCATCGACTGCACGCTGATCGGGGCGCCACCGCCCACCGCCACCGTGCCGACCCGGATCTGGCGCGTGGCCCGCCGCGGGCTCAGCACGGGCGGGGTCTCGGGTGGCTGGCCGGGCGCCGACAGGAGCGGCAGCCCGAGGTTGACCGACATGGAACGGACCTCCAGGGAGCTCAGGACTTCGGGACGAGCCTACGCGGCGTCACCGCCGCCGCTCGACCGTGCGGCATCACGCCCACCCCGCCTGGGCACGGCGTGACACCGTGCCCGCCGGACGGGCGCCGTGTGACACCGTGCCCGCCACGGGTGGGGTCAGCCGCCGAGGCGGATGGGTTTGACGATGTCGGCGTAGATCAGCAGGCCGGACATCACGATCAGGGTCATGCCGACCACGTAGGCCACGGGCAGGGCCCGCGCGATGTCGACCGGCCCGGGGTCGGCCCGGCCGAGCACCCGGGCGACCCGCCGGCGCAGGCCCTCCCACAGCGCCCCCACCACGTGCCCGCCGTCCAGGGGCAGCAGCGGGGTCAGGTTGAACACGAACAGCGCCAGGTTCAGCGACGCGATGATCGACAGCCAGACGGCGATCTTGTCCGCCCAGGAGATCGGATTGGTGGCCGTGCCCTGGATCGAGCCGACCTCGCCGGCGAGGCGACCCACCCCGACCACGCTGATCGGCCCGTTCGGGTCACGCTCCCCGTCGCCGAACGCGGCCTGGACGATCCCGACCATCTTCTCCGGCACCCGCACCACCACCGCGGCGGTCTGGGTCACGGCACTGCCGACGATCCCCGGGACGGCGCTCAACGGCTGCGGCTGCGGCCGTGACTGCGGCGTCACGCCGAGGAAGCCGACCGGGGCGGTCAGGTACCTGCCGTCGGAGCCCTTGACCGGGACACCGTCGGAGTCCAGCACGTAGCGGGTGTCGACCATCGGGGTCACGGTCAGGTCCAGCCGCTTCCCGCCCCGGTCCACGACCAGCGGGACGGCCGTGCCGGTGTTCGCCCGGATCCGGTCCCGCACCGCGTCCCAGGTGCTCACCGGGACCCCGTCGTAGCTCACGATCACATCCCCGGGCAGCAGCCCGGCCCGGGCAGCGGGCGCCTTCGGATCGGACGCCGTGCAGCCGCGGGCCAGCGCCTGCGGATCGGCGGAGACCGGGATCACGCACTGCGAGACCGAGCCCACCGTCGTGGTGGTGGTGCTCACGCCGTACACCGTGACCAGGCCGGAGAGCAGCACGACGGCGATCAGCAGGTTCATCACGGGCCCGCCCAGCATGATCACCAATCGCTTGGGCACCGAGCGCTGGTAGAAGAGCCGGTCGGCGTCGCGAGGGGTGATCTCGCGCTGCGCGTCGGACCGGGCCTGATCGATCAGCAGGCCGAAGCGCCCGGTGCTGTCGGCCCGGGCGGGGCGGCCGGGCACCGGCGGGAACATGCCCAGCATCCGCACGTATCCGCCGAGCGGGATGGCCTTGAGCCCGTACTCGGTGCCACCGCGCCGGGTCGACCAGACCTTGGGCCCGAACCCGATGAAGTACTGCGGGCAGGCCACCCCGAACCGCTTCGCCGGCAGCAGGTGGCCCAACTCGTGCAGGGCGATGGACATCGGCACGCCGATCCCCAGCACGACCAGCCAGCCGAGCAGGTTGCCGATCACTCGTTCCTTCCTGCCGTGGCGCCGTCCAGCACCTCGGCGGCCCGGCGGCGTGCCCACCCATCGGCGGCGATCACGTCGTCGAGCCCTGCGACGTCCGGCCCGTGGTGACCGTCGACGACCGCGGCGATGGTGTCGACGATGTCCAGGAAGCCGATCCTCCCGGCCAGGAACGCCGCCACGCAGACCTCGTTCGCCGCGTTGTACACCGCAGGATACGTTCCCCCGGCCCGGCCCACCCGCCGGGCGAGGCCGATCGCCGGGAACGTGTCGGCGTCCAGCGGGAAGAACTCCCAGGTGGCGGCGGTGGTGATGTCGACCGGGCGGGCCGCTCCGGCCACCCGGTCGGGCCAACCCAGGGCGAGCGCGATCGGCAGCCGCATGTCCGGCGGGGAGCACTGGGCGATGCACGAGCCGTCGACGAACTCGACCCAGGAGTGCACCACCGACTGCGGATGGACCACGACGTCGATCCGGTCCAGCGGCACATCGAAGAGCAGGTGGGCCTCGATCAGCTCCAGCCCCTTGTTCACCAGCGTCGCCGAGTTGGTGGTGACCACCGGGCCCATCGCCCAGGTGGGGTGCGCCAGCGCCTGCTCCGGGGTCACTCCGGCCAGCTCGGCCCGGCTGCGGCCACGGAAGGGACCGCCGCTGGCGGTCAGCACCAGCCGAGCCACCTCGCCGGACGTCCCCGCGCGCAGGCCCTGGGCCAGCGCCGAGTGCTCGGAGTCCACCGGCACGATCTGCCCCGGCGCCGCCGCACCGGTCACCAGACGGCCCCCGATGATCAACGACTCCTTGTTGGCCAGCGCCAGCGTGCTGCCCGCGGCCAGGGCGGCCAGCGTGGGCCGCAGCCCGATCGCCCCGGTCATCCCGTTCAGCACCACGTCCGCGCCGATCCCGGCCAGCGTGCTCGCGGCGTCCGGCCCGACCTCGAGGTCCACCCCGGTGACCCCGCGGTCGGACAGGGCCGCCCGCAGCGCCGGCTCCCCCTCGGCGTCGGCCAACCCCACCCGGCGGACGCCGAGCGAGGCCACCTGGTCGGCCAGCAGGTCCGGCCGCCCGCCGCCGGCTGCCAGTGCGACGATCCGGAACCGCTCCGGGGCGAGCCGGACGACGTCGATCGCCTGGGTACCGATCGAACCGGTCGAGCCGAGCAGGACGACGTCGCGCCTGGCGCCGTGGCTCACAGCGCGATGCCGACGTACTTCGTCTCCAGGAACTCCTCGATCCCCTCGGCGCCGCCCTCGCGGCCGAAGCCGGAGTGCTTGACCCCGCCGAACGGGGCTGCAGGGTTGGACACGATGCCCTGGTTCAGGCCGACCATCCCGGTCTCCAGGCCCTCGGCGACGCGTAGGGCGCGCGTGAGGTCACGCGTGTAGGCGTAGGCGACCAGCCCGTACTCGCTCGCGTTGGCCATTCGCAGGGCCTCCTCGTCGGAGGAGAAGGTGGTCACCGGGGCGACCGGCCCGAAGATCTCCTCGCGCAGCAGCCGCGCGTCGGGCGGCACGTCGGCCAGGACGGTGGGGGCGTAGAAGTAGCCCCTCTCCCCCACGGTGGTGCCGCCGGCGAGCACCGTGGCCCCGGCCCGGACCGCGTCGGCGACCAACTCGCTCACCTTGCTCTGCGAGGGGGCGTCGACCAGGGGTCCGACATCGATCCCGGCCTCGGTGCCCCGGCCGACGGTCAGCGCGCCCATCTTCTCGGCCAGGCGCCGGGAGAACTCCCCGGCCAGGGAGGCGTGCACGATGAACCGGTTGGCCGCGGTGCACGCCTCGCCCATGTTGCGCATCTTGGCCAGCATCGCGCCGTCCACCGCGGCCTCGACGTCGGCGTCGGCGAAGACCAGGAACGGCGCGTTGCCGCCGAGCTCCATGGAGACCCGCAGCAGTTGCTCGGCCGACTGCTCGACCAGACGGCGACCGATCTCCGTGGAGCCGGTGAAGGACAGCTTGCGCAGCCGCGGGTCACGGATCAGCGGCTCCATCACCGCGCCGCTGCGGGCGGTGGTGACCACGTTGAGCACCCCGTCCGGCAGGCCGGCCTCGGTCATGATCCGGGCCAGGGCGTACATCGACAGCGGAGTCTGCGAGGCCGGCTTGACCACCATGGTGCAGCCGGAGGCCACGGCAGGACCGATCTTCCGGGTGCCCATCGCCAGCGGGAAGTTCCAGGGGGTGATGAACAGGCACGGACCGACCGGCTGCTTCATGGTCATCAGCCGGGTGGCGCCGTTGGGGGCGACGGCGTACCGGCCGTTGATCCGCACGGCCTCCTCGGAGAACCAGCGGAAGAACTCGGCGGCATAGGTGACCTCGCCCCGAGCCTGGTCGAGCGGCTTGCCCATCTCCAGGGTCATGATCAGGGCGAGCTCGTCGGCCCGCTCGGTGATCAGCTCGAAGGCGCGGCGCAGGATCTCGCCCCGCTCCCTCGGCGGCGTGGCGGCCCACGAGCCCGAGGCGGCGACCGCCGCGTCGAGCGCCGCCCGGCCGTCCTCGACGCCTGCGTCAGCGACGTGGGCGATCACCTCGCCGGTGGAGGGGTCGTCGACCGCGATCGTGGCGCCGCCGGTGGCGGGTCGCCACTGCCCGCCGATGAACAGGCCGGTGGGGACGCCGTCGATCACGGCGGTCTCGTGGGCCGACAGCATCGTGGTCATCTCGCTCCTCGTCCGGCGGGTGTGCGTTCCTGTATAGCCCAGGTCGGACCGTACCGTCCGAGGACGTCAAGGAAGGGCAGCGGGTCGAACGCCTCCGGACCGAGCACCCCGGTGCCCGACCAGGCCCCGGAGGCGAGCAGTTCCAGGGCCACGACCGGGTTGACGGCGGTCTGCCAGACCACGCACTGGGAGCCGTACTCGGCCATCGACCAGTCGTTGTCGACCACGTGGTACAGGTACACCTCGCGCGGGGCGCCGTCGAGGCCGGTGCCGGTGACCCACAGGCCGGCGCAGGTCTTCCCGTGCATCGCCGGGCCGAGAGTGGCCGGGTCGGGCAGGCACGCGGCGACCACGTCGCGCGGACTGACCGACACGCCCTTCACCTCGACCGGCGCGGTGCGGTCCAGACCGAGGGTGTGCAGGGTGCGCAGGACGCCGATGAACTCCTCGCCCAGGCCGTACTTGAAGGTCACCCGCCGGGCCTTCACCCAGCGCGGCATCAGCAGCACCTCCTCGTGCTCGACGTTGACGCACTCCACCGGTCCGATCCCCTCCGGGAAGTCGAACACCTCGGGCTCGCTGAACGGCGCCGTGGTGAACCAGCCGCGGCCGGCCTCCCAGATCACCGGGGGGTTGAGGCACTCCTCGATCGTGGTCCAGATCGAGAAGGACGGCGCGAAGTCGTAACCGTCGACGGTCAGGTTCGAGCCGTCCCGGGTGCCCAGCTCGTCGATCGCGGAGAACAGGTGGTCGGCCGCGTAGCGGGCGAACACGTCGGACAGACCCGATTCGACCCCGATCCCGACCAGGGCCAGCCGGCCGGCGTCGCGCCAGACCTGCTCGCGGGCGAACTGCTCGTCGCCGAGCTTGACCCCGCACAGCTCGTGCGGACGCTCCGGGTGCGGCCGGGACAGGCTCATCGCCATGTCCAGGTAGTCGGCCCCGGCGGCGAGGGCACCCTCGAACACGGGCATCACGAACCGCGGGTCGACCGCGTTGAGCACATGGGTGATCCCGTGCGCGCGAGCCAGCGCGGTCACCGCCTCCTCCCGGGAGGCGTCCAGCTGGGCGGCCACGAAACGGTCGTCGTCCACCGCGGCGACGGCCGCCTCGGCCCGCGAGAGGTCGTGGTCGGCCACCACCAGGCGGTCGAAGAAGTCACCCCGCGCCGCGATCCGGGCCACCGCACTGCCCACGCCGCCCGCACCCACGACCAGCACCTTCATCGGTGATCTCCCCGACTCGTCCGCGAAACCTGTCGCGATCGTAGGCTCTGAGCAATGAATCCGTAACAGAATTGCCCCTAGACAGCAGATATCGAAAGTGCGATCGTTCCGCGAAACAGTTCGGACAATCCCCAGCGAGGCGATACATGAGCAACGACACCGCGGCACCCCTGGGCTTCCCCGAAGTCGCATCGGAGAAGGGGCTCAAGGGCGGCGCCCTCGGGCTGGTCTCCAGTGTCGTGGTCGGGATGGCCTCGACCGCCCCGGCGTACAGCCTGGCGGCCAGCCTCGGCTTCATCGTCGCCAGTGGGGGGGCCCTCCTGGCCGGCGTGAAGGCGCCGGCGATCATGCTGCTGGCCTTCATCCCGATGTACTTCATCGCCGTCGCCTACCAGGAGCTGAACAAGGCCGAGCCCGACTGCGGTACCACCTTCACCTGGGCCACCCGCGCCTTCGGGCCGATCACCGGGTGGCTCGGCGGATGGGGCATCATCGCCGCCGACGTGATCGTGATGGCCAACCTGGCCCAGGTGGCCGGGGCGTACTCCTTCACCTTCAGCGGCGAGGTCGGCGCACTGCTGGGACAGGACTGGTCCGGCTTCGCCGGTCTGGCGGACAGCACGTTCTGGTCCACCGTCGCCGGGCTGATCTGGATCGCCGTGATGACCTACATCTGCTACCGGGGCATCGAGGTCAGCGCCCGGCTGCAGTACGCCCTGCTCAGCATCGAGGTCGTCGTCCTGGTGGTGTTCGCCGTCGTCGCCCTGTACAAGGTCTACAGCGGCAACGCGGAGTCGTACTCGCTCACGCCCAGCCTGTCGTGGCTGTGGCCCGGCGGCCTGGGCTTCGGTGACGTGATCGCGCCCGCCCTGCTGACCGCGTTCTTCATCTACTGGGGCTGGGACACCGCGGTCGCCTGCAACGAGGAGAGCGACGACCCGGGCAAGACCCCCGGCCGGGCAGCGATCATCTCGACGGTGCTGCTGCTGGTCACCTACGCCCTGGTGTCCATCGCGGCGGTCGCGTTCGCCGGCGTGGGCACCGAGGGCATCGGGCTCGGCAACGCCGGGAACGCCAGTGACGTGTTCAACGCCATCGGCCCGACCATGTTCGGCGACAGCACGCTCGGCCGGCTCGGGCTGATCCTGCTCGCCGCCTCGATCCTCACCTCGGCGTCGGCCTCCACCCAGACCACGATCCTGCCCACCGCCCGGACCGCACTCTCGATGGGGGTCTTCAAGGCCCTCCCGACGAGGTTCGCCAGGGTGCACCCGAAGTACCTGACGCCGACCTGGGCCACGATCGGGATGGGCCTGGTCTCCGCGGCCTTCTACCTGTTGTTCACCCTGGTCAGCCCGAACCTGCTGACCGCCCTGATCGGGTCGATCGGCCTGATGATCGCCTTCTACTACGGCCTCACCGGCTTCGTCTGCGCCTGGTTCTACCGCAAGAACCTGGGCAGCAGCACCCGCAACCTGCTCATGCAGGGGATCATCCCGCTGCTCGGCGGGTTGATCATGCTCGCGACGTTCGGGTACGGCCTCAAGCAGTTCCTGCTGCCGGACTGGATCACCGACGACAACGACGAGAACATCACCCTGTTCGGCATGGGTGCGGTCGGGGTGGTCGGGATCCTCGCCCTGGTGCTGGGCGCGGTCGCCATGGTGGTCCAGCGGATGGTCTCGCCCGCGTTCTTCCGGGGCGAGACGCTGCCCCGGCGCGGGGCGCACGACCTGGTCCTGGCCGGCCACGAAGGCGCAGCCACGGACCTGCACTCGCTGCGCCTTCCGGACTCGGGCCTGCCCGAGATCCTGATCAGGCCCGACCTGTCGAACCTGCCCGAGGGAGCCACCGCCATCGACCCGGTCACCGGCGAGGAGTTCCACCGCGAGGTCTGAGCACCTCCCCACAGCCGACGGCGCCGTCCCCCCGGCCAGGGCGGACGGCGCCGTCGGCTGTTGCACCTTGCACGCGCCCCGTGGCTCACGATCGCCATCGGGCGGACGGCGAGCCTCAGGTGTGCTGGGGGAAGCCCAGGTTGATCCCGCCGTGGCTCGGGTCGAGCCAGCGCGAGGTGACCACCTTGCCCCGGGTGAAGAAGTGGACGCCCTCCGTGCCGTGGGCGTGGCTGTCGCCGAACAACGACTTCTTCCAGCCGCCGAAGCTGTAGTACGACATCGGCACCGGGATCGGCACGTTGATCCCGACCATGCCCACCTCGACCTCGTACTGGAAGCGCCGCGCGGCGCCGCCGTCGTTGGTGAAGATGGCGGTGCCGTTGCCGTAGGGGTTGGAGTTGATCAGTTCGAGGCCCGCCTCGTAGCTCGGCACCCGGACCACCGAGAGCACCGGGCCGAAGATCTCGTCGGTGTAGACCGACATCTCGGGAGTGACCTGGTCGATCAGGGTGGGGCCGAGGAAGAAGCCGTTGCCGTCCGCGTCCGGGACGACGTCGCGTCCGTCCACGGCCAGTTCCGCTCCGGCCGCGGCTCCGGCGGCCACGTAGGAGGCCACCTTGTCCCGGTGCTCACGGGTGACCAGCGGGCCCATGTCGCAGCCACGACGCCCGTCACCGGTGCGCAGGGTGGCGATCCGCTCCTTGATCTTGGCGACCAGTTCGTCGCCGATCGGGTCCACCGCGATCAGGGCCGAGATCGCCATGCACCGCTCCCCCGCCGAGCCGAACCCGGCGTTGACCGCGGCGTCCGCGGCCAGGTCGAGGTCGGCGTCCGGCAGCACCAGCATGTGGTTCTTGGCCCCGCCCAGGGCCTGGACCCGCTTTCCCGCCCTGGTGCCGTTCTCGTAGACGTACCGCGCGATCGGGGTGGAGCCGACGAAGGAGACCGCCTTGATCTCCGGATGCTCGAGGATCGCGTCGACCGCCTCCTTGTCGCCGTGCACCACGTTGAGCACGCCCGGCGGCAGGCCGGCGTCGAGGAAGGCCTGCGCGATCAGGTTCGCCGCGGTCGGGTCCTTCTCGCTCGGCTTGAGCACGACGGCGTTGCCGCAGGCGATGGCGACCGGCACGAACCACAGCGGCACCATGGAGGGGAAGTTGAACGGGGAGATCACCGCGACCACGCCGAGCGGCTGCCGGATCGAGTACACGTCGACCCCGCTGGAGACCCCCTCGCTGAACCCGCCCTTGAGCAGATGCGGGATGCCGCAGGCGAACTCGACGATCTCGAGTCCCCGCTGCACCTCACCGCCGGCGTCGGAGAGCACCTTGCCGTGCTCGGAGGTGATCGCCTCGGCGATCAGGTCGCGTCGCTGGGAGAGCAACTCACGCGCGGCGAAGAGCACCTTCTGGCGGGCGGCCAGGGAGGAGGTGCGCCAGTCGGCGGCGGCACCGACGGCGGAGGCGACCGCGTGGCCGACATCGGCCCGGCTGGCCAGGCGCACCAGCGCCTGCTGCTCACCCGTGGCCGGGTCGTAGACCGCAGCGGTGCGCTCGCTCGAGCCCGCGAAGGGCTTGCCGTCGACGAGGTGGAGGATCTCGCGCAGGGAGGTGGGAGCTGTCATGGCACTAGTGTGCCCGATCTCAAGACTTTGTAAAGACAAACTTTCCACGTGCCGCTAGGAATCGAATCCGAGCCCGAACCGGTCGAGCGTCCTCAGCCACAGATTGCGCCGGCCGCCCCGGGCATCGGCCGAGGCGATGGATCGCCGGGTGAGCTCGATCCCCGCCCAGCGGAACGGCTCCGGCGGGAACGGCAGCGGCCGGGTACGCACCATCTCCAGCCGGGTCCGCGGCGTGTCGAGCCCCTCGAGCAGTTCCAGCGCGACCCGGCCGGCGAACCTGCTGGCTCCCACCCCGAGGCCGGTGTAGCCCTGCACGGAGCACACCTTGTCGCCGCAGGCGCGCTGCCAGAACGCCGTGAACCGGGTGCAGGTGTCGATCGCGCCGCCCCAGGTGTGGCTGAGCCTCAGGCCGGCGAGCTGGGGGAAGGTCTGGAACAGATGGGTGGCCAGCAGCCGCTCGGTCCGCTCGCTGCGGGCCCGCCGGCTGGAGAGGTCGCCGCCGAAGTAGTACAGGGCGTCGTACCCTCCCCACACGATCCGGCCGTCGCCGGTCATCCGGTAGTAGTGGAACTGGTGTCCGCCGTCGCTCAGCGCCTCCCCGCCGTCCCAGCCGATCGCGGCCCGCTGCGGGGCCGAGAGCGGTTCGGTGGCCAGCACGTGGTCCCACACGGGCACCAGGTAGGGCCGGACCCGATGCAGCAGGGAGGGGAAGGCGTTCGTGGCCAGGAGCACGCGGCGGGCCCGCACCGTGCCGGATCCGGTCTCCAGCCGGATCCGGTCCCCCTCGTCGGCCAGGTCGAGCACCCGGGTGCGCTCATGGATGCGCACCCCGTGCCGTTCGGCCACCTCGGCCAGGCCCCAGACCAGGCCGCCCGGGTCGAGCGTCGCGGTACCCCGCCGGTCGCGCACCGCACCCAGGTAGGTCGGGGAGTCGACCAGGGCCCGGGTCTGCGCGCCGTCCAGCAGCTCGAGGGAGTCGTCGATCGGGGCCGCCAGCGCGTGCAGCCGGTGCAACTCCTCCCGCTGCCACTCCTGCACGGCGACGGTCAGCTCGCCCGCCCGGGTGAAGGAGCAGTCGATCCCGTGCCGGACGACCGTGTCCTCGATCGCGTCGAGGTTCTCCATGCCCATCCGGTGCAGGGTGGCCAGCTCACCGGGCCATCTCGCCAGGCCGTTGGCCAGGCCGTGGGTGAGACTGGCCGAGCAGAAGCCGCCGTTGCGACCGCTGGCCGCCCAGCCCAGATCGGCGCCCTCGAGCAGGATCGTGGTGCGCGCCGGGAACTGCTCGGCCGCGAGCAGGGCCGCCCACAGACCGCTCAGGCCGCCACCGACGATCGCCAGGTCGACCCAGGCATCGCCGCCCAGCGGGTCGCGGCGCTCGGGACGGTGGGGGGTGTCCAGCCACAGCGGAACGCCCCGCGCGCCGTCCAGGGCATGCCTCGCCGCCTCGGCGGCCGCACCGGCCGTGGCACCCTCGCCCATGGCGCACCTCCACGGG
>JBAPWU010000076.1:0-10523 GCA_049283855.1 Kineosporiaceae bacterium | reverse complement strand
CTCCGCCCGGCTGCCCGAGGGCAGCACAGCCACCCTGACCTACAAGGTCATGTTCGGCGCCGACGTGGTGATCCCGTTCCTGGACGACGCCGCGAGCCCGGGCGGGGCCGGCGACGGCACCTACGGCGCGAGCATCCCCGGCCAGGCCGCCGGCCGGCTGATCCGCTACCGCATCGACGCCACCGCGGGCGCGGTGGCCTTCTCGGCACCGGCCGCCACCGACTCGATCCGCTACCAGGGCGTCGTGGTCACCAACCCCACCGTCACCTCGACCCTGCCGGTGATCGAGTGGTTCATGGAGGACTCGGTCTACGCCGACCTGCTGGCCAACCACCGCTGTGACGACGTCACCGGCGACGCCGTGATCGCCTACAACGGCACCGTCTATGACGGCGCGAAGATGAAGATCCGCGGCCAGTCCACCTGCACCCGGCCCAAGCCGAACTGGAAGGTGGAGATGGCGCCGGGCCACGACATGGACTTCCGGCCCTACATGCCCTACCTGCTCGACGAGTGGGCCCTGCAGCGCGACCCCGACCCGCTCACCGACATCGCCTGGCCGATCGTCGGGGAGACCGGCGCCCGCGACCTGGCCCTGAAGGCCGTGCGCAGCCAGCGCAACGGGGCGTTCTGGAGCGTCGGGCGGTTCATGGAGCTCGAGGACGGCACCTGGCGCGAGGCCGAAGGGGTCAAGAACTGGGCCATCTACAAGGGCGACGCCGGCGGCCTGCGGACCGCCGCCAGCCCGGCCGCGCTCGCGGCGTCCCTCGACCTGGACAAGAAGACCCGCGAGGACGAGGACCTCTCCGACGTGTGGGCGCTCACCCAGGCGGTGGACGCCCCCGTGACAGCCGCCCAACGTGCCTGGATCGACCAGAACATCGACATCCCGGTGCTGGTCAACTACATGGCCGTGAACACCCTGATCCGCCACCAGGACTCGGGCTGGCACAACTGGTTCATCAGCCGCGACACCCAGGGCACCGGTCGCTGGCAGATGTGGCACTGGGACCTGAACTGGATCTTCACCACCGACGCCGCCGACGGCAAGGGCGACTTCCTCACCCCCGAGGGCTCCAACCAGCTGCTGCAGGCGCTGATCGCCCAGCCGGACATCAAGGCGATGTACGCCCGCCGGCTGCGCACCCTGGCCGACACCTACCTGCCCGCCGGGGGGTTCGAGGCGCGATGGGATGCGATCGCGGCCCCGTACACCGCCGACTGGAACCAGGAACACAGTCTGTGGGGCACCGGGACCCCGGCGAGCGCGCGGGCCTCGTTCCTGCTCGGCGTGAACGAGCGCCGGACGACGTTCGCCGCGAACACTGGCCCCGGCAAGCTGATCCCGGTGTCCCAGTCGGCGACCCCGACCGTGGTGATCAATGAGATCGCCTACCACCCGTCCGCCGGGGACGACGCCGAGTTCATCGAGCTGACCAACCCGACCGGCGAGTCGGTGGACCTGTCCGGCTGGGTGCTGGACGGCGTCGGGCTGACCATTCCCCCGGGCACCGTGCTGCTGCCGGGCAAGCAACTGGTGTTCGTGGCCAAGGACACCACCTTCCGCACCACCTACCCCCAGGCCGGGGTACTCGTGGCCGGTCAGTACCCGGGCCGGCTCTCAGACACCGGGCAGACGATCCGGCTGCTGCAGGGCACCCGGGTGGTGGACGAGGTGACCTACTCGTCGACCGACCCGTGGCCGGCCGCGGCCAACGGCACCGGCCCGTCACTCGAGCTGTTCGACCCCGGGACGGACAACGCCCTGCCGGCCGGCTGGGGGGTCGGCACCGGGCTCGGCACGCCGGGAACGGCGAACACCGCCACTGCACCGCCGGACACCGAGAACCCCACCGCGCCAACGGGTCTGACCGCCGAGCTGGCATCGGACGGCGTCCGCCTGGCCTGGCAGGCAGCCACCGACAACCGCGGCGTCACCGGCTACCGGGTGCTGCGTGACGGCGTCCAGCTCGCGGCCGTCGGGAACGTGCTGAGCCACACCGACTCCCAGCCCGAGCCGTCCACCACGCACACCTACCGGGTGCGTGCGGTCGACCTGGCCGGCAACGTCGGCCCCGACAGCGCGCCGGTCAGCGTGACCACTCCGGCGGCCGTCGCCCTGGTCACCGAACCGTTCACGGGCGCCGACGGAGCGACGTGGCCCTCCCGATGGACGACGTCGGCCACCGCAGGATCTGTCACCGTGCAAGGCGGCACCGGGCGGCTGACCACGAACAACACCACCGGTGCGCAGGCACGGGCGATCCTGAGCGGCCTGTCCGCCCGGACCGACAGCGACGTCACGCTGTCCTACCGGTGGAGTCCGACCGGCGCCGGCAGCTACTTCAACGTGTTCAGCCGCGGCTCGGGCGGGTGGGCGAACGCCTACCGGCCGCGCTACGGCTACGGGCTGGAGTTCTCCTCCAGCTCGACCAGCGTGACCGTGAAACGGGTCAGCGCCGGGGCGGTCAGCACGGTGCAGACCGTGACCGGGGCCCAGGCGACCAGCACCGCCACCCAACGGCTCCGGATCCGCGTGGCCGGCTCGACGATCCAGTTCAAGACCTGGCTGGACGGACAGGCCGAACCCGCCGGGTGGCGCGCGACGGTCACCGACACCACGGTCACCACTCCGGGCCAGCTGCACCTGTCGGTGGCCCGCGGCAGCACGGCGACGGTGGCCCGCTCGGTGCACGTCGACGACGTCGTGGTCTCCTCCGCGACCGGGACCGCCGACCTGATCCCGCCGTCCGCCCCCACCGCGCTGGGCGCGACCTCGGTGGGTCAGACCCAGGTGGGGCTCACCTGGCAGGCGGCCACCGACGACATCGGGGTCACCGGCTACCAGGTACTGCGCGACGGCTTCCTGGTCGGCACCCCGAGCGACACCGCTTACACCGACACCGGCCTGGCCGCCTCGGCGACGTACACCTACACCGTGCGGGCGGTGGACGCCGCGGGCAACCTCGGACCGGCGTCGAACGCCGTGACGGTGACCACCTCCGCGGCCTCGGGCGAGCTGTACGCCACCACGTTCACCGGGGCGGACGGCGCGGCGTGGCCCACGGGCTGGACCACCGGCACCGCCGCCGGCGGCACGGCGACGATCCGGGCCGACGCCGGGCAGTTGGCCTTCGCCAACACCTCCGGCTCCTATGCCCGGGCCCAGCTCAGCGGGCTGGCCGCGCGCGCCGACAGTGACGTGACCTTCTCCTACCGCTGGCGCGACCCCGCCGCCAAGGGCTACCTGAACGTGGCCCTGCGCGGCTCGGGCGGCTGGTCCGGTGCCTACCGCCCGGCCAACGGCTACGGGCTCGAGTTCACCTCGACCTCGACCTCGGTCACGGTGAAGGAGATGTCCGGCGGCACGACCACCACGGTCGCCACGCTGACGAACGCCCAGGCGACGACGACCGCCACGCAGTGGGTCCGGCTGCGGGTGGTCGGGTCCACGGTCCAGGTCAAGACCTGGGCGGGTGGTCAGGCCGAGCCCACACCCTGGCGGTCCTCGATCACCGACCCGTCGATCAGTGCCGCGGGCCAGGTGTACCTGTCCTACGTCCGCTCCAGCACCGCGACCGCGGGCCGGGCCGTCGACCTCGACGACCTGGTGGTGAGCGGGGGGTGACCCGGCCCTCGGCGAGGTCAGCCGGCGCTGCGACCGAGGTCGCGCACCGAGGCCTCGTCGAGGTCGACCAGGGCCTGGCTGAGGGAGCGGAGCACCTCGGCCAGGTCGGCGCCGGCCAGCCGTACGGTGGCCCGGCAGGCGTCGTCCTGCCAGATGCTCAACACCACCCGGTTCTGCTCGGGGTGGCTGCCGATCCGCAGCACTCGGCCGCGGACATCGCGTCCGACCACGATGTCACCGCGCCGAGGAAGCGGGTTGACCCTCACCCGGCCAGTCTGCGCCCGGGGATCACCGCCGTCCAGACCTAGTCCCGGGAGTCGCTGAAGCGGCGGATGGCGTCGATGGCCTCCTCGACGTCGTCGGTGAGCGTGAGCAGGTCCAGGTCGCCGGCGGCGACCATGCCGTTCGGCAGCGCCGCGTGCCGGATCCAGTCCAGCAACCCACCCCAGTAGTCCCGCCCGATCAGCACGATCGGGAACGAGGTGACCTTCTGGGTCTGCACCAGGGTGAGCGCCTCGAACAGCTCGTCGAAGGTGCCGAAGCCCCCCGGCAGCACGATGAACCCGGTCGCGTACTTGACGAACATCGTCTTGCGGGCGAAGAAGTACCGGAAGTAGACGCCGAGGTCGACCCAGTCGTTCATCCCCTGCTCGTGCGGCAGTTCGATGCCGAGCCCGACCGAGACCCCACCCGCTTCGCAGGCGCCCTTGTTGGCCGCCTCCATCGCTCCCGGCCCACCGCCGGTGATCACGGCGAATCCGCTCTCGGCCAGCCGGCGCCCGATCTGCTCGCCGAGTGCGTAGAACGGGTGCTCCCGGGCGGTGCGCGCCGAACCGAACACGCTGATCGCCGGTCCCAGCTCGGCCAGGGCCCCGAAGCCCTCGACGAACTCGGCCTGGATCCGCATCACCCGCCAGGGGTCCTGATGCAGCCACGAGGTCGGGCCGCGCTGGTCGAGCAGTCGCTGGTCGGCCGTGGTGGCGGGCACTTGAGATCTACGCAGAGTGACCGGACCCCTGTGATACGCCTCGATCGGGGCAGCACCGTCACGCGATCCGGTCCATCGTTCGGTCATGCTCCACCTTGGCATGGGACGCCTGTGATTTCGGCGCTCCACGCCTCGGCCGACCGGGTGGCACCGGACGCCGCCCGACTACGTCGTGCCGTCACAGCGCGCTACTGTTTCGTGCGTGCAGGGCTGGCGGGAGGACGGTGCACCCTCGGCGGTGGTCGACGTCGAGAGGTTGATCGTTCACGGCCGTTTCGGGAATCCCGGGCTGGCCCTGCGCGAGCTCGCCCCGCACCTGCCCCCGCTCGAACACTCCCTCGACCCGGAGGCCTGGCTGATCGGGCTGTACGCGCGGGCGCTGTTGATGCGGTTCGCCGGTGCCACCCGGGTCGAGGTCGTGGCCGCCTGGACCCGGCTGGAGGGCGCCGCCGCGGAACGCCACCTGCCGGCCTGGGTGGCCATCGCCTGCGCGATGCGGGCCCGTACCCGGCTGGAGATGGGCGAGCCGGCAGCGGCGATGGGCGACCTGGCCCGGATCGATCTCGAGGCCCTGGCGGACGAGTTCGACTCGGTGACCGGCTTCCGGCTCCTGGACGCCACGGCGAGCGCGTTCTCCCGGATCCGGATGACCGATCGGGCCGACCAGGCGCGGCAACTGCTGGAGGAGTCGATCGGCAACCGGGAGGCACTCGATCAGGCCACTCACTGGGCGACCTGGGCTGCCGAACTCGCCACCCGGGCCATGGAGCCGGTGGCCCGCGGCGCGGCCGAGCCCGAACCCCGGCTGCTCGACCGCGCGGTCGAGCTCTCCGACCGGGTGCTCGCGCTCGGGGTGAGCCCGGTCCCCGAGCCCCTGCGGCGGATGGCGGACGGCGTCCGCGCCCTGTCCGCCGGGTACCGGGGCCAGCCCACCGAGGCGCTGCGACTGCTCGGTTCGGACGCCTTCGGGGAGCCCCTCGCGCTGCAGCCGCCGGAGGCCCAGCTGCTCGTGATCGCCGCCCTGCACGCGCACACCCTGGTCGGCTCGCACGCCACGGCGCGCAGCCTGGACGACAGCATCGCCCGTTCCCTCGGCGCGCTGCCCAGCATCGTGCTGGAGGTGTGCCGGGCCAGGGAGCGGCTCTGGCTCGAGCGGGAGGCCGGCGGCGACACGACCCGGGTCTCCCAGCGGCTGAACGATCTGCTGGTCCGGCTGGCCTGGCAGAGCATGGAGCTGGTCTCCGAGACCGCGCGGCAGGCGATGGAGCACCAGGTCCTGCACACCGAGAGCCGCACCGACGCGCTGACCGGCGTGGGTAATCGTCGAGCCCTCGACGAGGAGCTGAACACGATGCTGCGGTTCACGGAACTGCCGGTGGGAATGGTCCTGCTCGACCTCGACGACTTCAAGCGGGTCAACGACGAGTACACGCATCTGATCGGCGACGCGGTGCTGCGCGAGGTCGCCGGGTGCGTGGCCGACCTCCTCGGTCCGACCGACCGGCTGGTGCGCTACGGCGGCGACGAGTTCGTGGTGCTGCTGGCGGGTGCCGGGGACAGCGAGGCCCGGCTGGCCGCGGAACGGATGGCTGCCGCGATCCACACCATCCCCTGGGACGCGGTCGCGGCCGGGCTGCGGGTACGGGTGACGACCGGGTCCGCGGCCCTGTACGCCCTGACCGGACGGCGCCCGGCCGCCGACGCCGAGCGCCTGTTCCGGCGCGCCGACGAGTCGCTGCTCGAGGCCAAGCGCAGCGCCCGGCGCACGGAGCCGGTGACCGATGTGCTCGACCTGCGTGAGGTCGCGCTGATCACCGTGCAGCGCTCCGAGCCGGTCCTGGGCGAGGACTCCGACGCCCAGAAGGCCCGGCACGCCGTCGGGCCGCGCGAGGACCTGGACACCGGCGAGGTGCTCCCGGCGCGCCGCCCGGGGCGTCGTGCCGCCGTGATCGACCTGACCGACGTGCAGGAACGCGCCCCGGCCCGCGAGTGAGCCTCTCGGCGTACCGTCCGGTCCTCGCCGTCCCCGACGTACGCACCGCGCTGCTCCTCGGCCTGCTGCTGCGCATCCCGCTCTGGGCCGCCAACATCATCCTGACCCTGCACGTGGTCAGCCATCTCGGGCGCAGCTACACCGAGGCGGGCCTGCTCACGACGGTGGCCACCGTGGCGCTGGCGATCAGCGGTCCGTGGCGTGGCCGCCTGCTCGACCGGCGCGGCCTGCGCCGGACCCTGGTGCCCAGCCTCGCCGTCCAGGCGATCTGCTGGAGTGTGGCGCCGTTCCTGCCCTATCCGGCCCTGCTGGGGCTGGCCGCCCTCGCCGGGCTGTACGTCGTCCCCAGCTTCCCGATCATCCGGCAGGCGATGATCGTCGCCGTGCCCGAGGACCAGCGCACCACGGTGCTGGCTCTGGACTCGGTCGCCGTGGAGCTGTCGTTCATGATCGGCCCGGCGCTCGGGGTGCTCACCGCGACCTGGTGGGGCACCCCGGTGGCGCTGGTGGGCTGCGAGCTCTCGGGGGTCGCGGCCGGGCTGGCGCTGTGGGCGGTCAACCCCCGCCTGGCGCACCCCGAGGACACGGCACCGGCTCCCGCTCCGGCTCCGGGACCGTCACCGTCGCGGCCGGGCCGGCGCCTGGACTGGGTGGACGGGCGGGTGCTGGCGGTGGTGCTGGCCACCGCGGCGGCCACCGTGGTGCTGACCGGGAGCGATGTCTCGATCGTGGCGGCCCTGCGCGAGATGGGGCACCAGAACGCCATCGGCTGGGTGCTGGCGATCTGGGGGGCCGGGTCGGCGGTCGGCGGCGTGGTCTACGGGTCCCTGCACCGCAGGATCGATGCCCGCTGGCTGCTGGTGGGGCTGGCGCTCACCACGCTCCCGGCTGCCCTGGCGACCAGCCCGGTGCCGTTCGCCGCGCTGCTGTTCGCGGCCGGTCTGTTCTGCGCGCCCGCGATCACCGCGACCGTGGACACCCTCAGCCGGGTGGTGGCGCCCGAGCACCGGGGCGAGGCGATGGGCTGGCACGGCTCGGCGCTGACCTCGGGCTCGGCGCTGGGGGCACCGCTGGCCGGCGTCGCGATCGACCGGATCGGGTGGCAGGCCGGTTTCGTCCTCACCGCCCTGGCCGGTCTGATCCCGGCCGGGATCGCCGCGGTGGCATGGCTGCTCAGTGCGCTGCGAGCCAGGTGGTCAGCGCTCGCGCGCAGGCGGTGATCTGGGCCGCCGGGCACCGCTCGTCGTCCCGGTGGGCCAGGAGCGGGTCGCCGGGCCCGAAGTTCACCGAGGGAACACCGAGTGCGCTGAACCGGGCGACGTCGGTCCAGCCGAACTTCGGCTTGGGCCGCTGGCCGATCGCGGCCACGAATGCGGCCGCAGCGGGGTGGTCCAGCCCGGGGCGGGCGCCGGGGGCGGCGTCCACCACCTCCAGGGCGAACCCGTCGAAGACCTCGCGCAGGTGCCTCTCGGCGTCGGCGATCGAGCGGTCCGGGGCGAACCGGTAGTTCAGGGTGACCAGGCACCGGTCCGGGATCACGTTGCCGGCGATCCCACCGTGGATCGCGACCGCGTTCAGGCCCTCCCGGTAGGTCAGCCCGTCCACGTCGACCTCGCGCGGCCGGTAGGAGGCCAGTCGGGAGAGCACCCGCCCGGCGTCATGGATCGCGTTGTGCCCCATCCAGGATCGCGCCGAGTGAGCCGCCACCCCGTGGATGGTCAGCTCGACCCGCAGTGTGCCCTGACAGCCGCCCTCCACCGTGCCGTCGGTCGGCTCCAGCAGCACGGCGAAGTCGCCGCCGATCCAGTCCGGGTGCCGCGCTGCCAGGCGGCCCAGGCCGTTGCGGTCGGCCTCGACCTCCTCGTTGTCGTAGAACACGAAGGTGACGTCGCGGTTGGGCTCGCGCACCGAGGCGGCCAGGTGCAGCTGGACGGCGACGCCGCCCTTCATGTCGACCGTGCCGCGTCCGTGCAGCACGGCGTCGGCCCCCCCGCCGACGATCCGCACCGGAAGGTTGGCCGTGCCGTCGGTGTCGCGGGCCAGCGGGACCGTGTCGAGATGTCCGGCCAGGACGACCCGCTCGGCGCGGCCGTGGTGCGTGCGCGCGACCACTGCGTCACCGTCGCGGAGCACCTCCAGGTGACCCAGTGCGCGCAACGCCGACTCGACGAGATCGGCCAGGGCCCGTTCGTTGCCGCTGACCGATTCGACGTCGCAGAGGTCGCGGGTCAGCTGCACGACGTCGGCGGTGAGGTCCATGCCGCGCAGGGTATCGGCGGATCCGGCCCCGTCGACGCATAGGCTTGCCTCATGACCGAGACCCGCGCCGCCTGGGCGTACGGCCTGGTGACGTCGAGCGACGACGGCGCCGTCCTGGACGCCTGGTATCCCGAGCCCCGCCTCGGCGAGCCTCCCGCCGATCCCGTCATCCCGACGGAACTGACCGCGCTGGAGACCGACGACGCGGCGCGCCGGGTGAAGGTGCGCGCCGTCCGCTCGGTGATCGATCTGGAGTCCGCGCCGGCCGACCCCCCGGATGCCTACCTGCGGCTGCACCTGCTCTCGCATCGGCTGCTGGCCCCCCATGGCTGCGCGATGGGGGGCATCTTCGGGGTGCTGACCAACGTGGTCTGGACCAACCACGGTCCGTGCGCGGTGGAGGGATTCGAGGCGACCCGACTGCGGCTGCGCGCCCGCGGAACGGTCGAGGTGTTCGGGATCGACAAGTTCCCGCGGATGACCGACTACGTGGTGCCACCCGGGGTGCGGATCGCCAACGCCGACCGGGTGCGGCTCGGCGCGCATCTGGCCAGCGGCACCACCGTGATGCACGAGGGGTTCGTGAACTTCAACGCCGGAACGCTCGGGACGTCGATGGTGGAGGGACGGATCTCGGCGGGAGTGGTGGTCGGCGACGGGTCGGACGTCGGGGGTGGCGCCTCGATCATGGGGACCCTGTCCGGCGGCGGGACGGCGGTGATCTCGATCGGGCGGCGCTGCCTGCTGGGCGCGAACGCGGGCATCGGGATCAGCCTGGGGGACGACTGCGTGGTGGAGGCGGGTCTCTACGTCACCGCTGGGACGAAGCTCACCCTGCTGCCGGAGGGCAGGACCCTGAAGGCCGCGGAGCTCTCCGGGGCGTCGGGGCTGCTGTTCCGCCGCAACTCCCTCAGCGGCGGCGTGGAAGCTGTTCCGCGCGAAGGGAAGACGGTCGAACTGAACGCCGCCCTGCACGCCAACGCGTGACCGTCGACCCCGATGACCGGCTGATCCGATGACGCAGATGACCGTTCCCCCACCGACCGTTCCCGAGTCGCCGCGACGGCGTCGGCGGGGGCTTCGTGCGCTGGCGGTCCTGGCAGTGGTGGTGACCGCCCTGGGTGGCGGGGTCTTCTGGCTGCGAGGCCTTCTGGACCGGGTGACGCTGGTGCCGAGGTGCACGGCGACGGCCAATGGGACGCCGGCCAGCCTCGATCCGGAACAGGCCGGGAATGCCGCGACGATCGCCGCGGTAGCGGTGAGGCGGGGGTTGCCCGGCAGGGCGGCGTCGATCGGGATCGCCACGGCGATGCAGGAGTCGAAGCTGCGCAACATCGACTACGGCGACCGGGACTCGCTCGGGCTGTTCCAGCAGCGGCCGTCGCAGGGCTGGGGCACCAAGGAACAGATCATGGACCCGGTGTACGCCGCCAATGCCTTCTACGACGTCCTGGTCAAGATCGAGGGATACCAGGGCCTGCCGATCACCAAGGCCGCACAGAAGGTGCAGCGCTCGGCGTTCCCCTCGGCCTACAGCGAGCACGAGCCCGAGGCACGCACCTTCGCCTCGGCCCTGAGCGGGTACTCCGAGGCCGCGCTGACCTGCAGCCTGCGTGAGCCGAAGGGCCTGACCCGCGAGAGCGCCGGCCCGAGGG
>JBAPWU010000075.1:0-3649 GCA_049283855.1 Kineosporiaceae bacterium | reverse complement strand
TGTGACACCGTGCCCAGGGGGGTGGGGGTGGGGGTGGGTGCGGGGGAGAGGGAGAGGGAGAGGGCGGTGCGGAGGTGGGACTGGGCCAGGGGGATCACGTCGGCGACGGTGATCTCGCGGCCGAGTTCTGCCGTCAGGGACGTCACGTCCGCGTCGGCGATGCCGCAGGGCACGATCCGGCCGAACCACGCCAGGTCGGGATTGCAGTTGATCGCGAAGCCGTGCATCGTCACGCCCCGGGCCACCCGGATCCCGATGGCGGCGATCTTGCGATCGCGGCGCCAGGGCGTCGGGGCGGAGCCCGCTGCCCCGATCGGCCCGACGCCGCTGATCGGGGCGGGCACCGTCGAGGCGACGGAGGACCCGTCCGGAACGGGGTCGGCGGCGATCCACACCCCGGTGCGGCCGGGCACGACCCCGGCCTGCACGCCCAGGTCGGCGCAGATGCCGATCATGGCGGTCTCCAGCCGGCGGACGTACGCCACGACGTCCACCGGGTCGGCGAGGCGAACGATCGGGTAGCCGACCAACTGCCCCGGTCCATGCCAGGTGATCTTGCCGCCCCGGTCCACGTCGATCACCGGGGTGCCGTCGACGGGGCGCTCGTGCGGCTCGGTGCGCTTGCCCGCGGTGTAGACCGGCGGGTGCTCGAGCAGCAGCACGGTGTCGGGCGCCTCGCCGGCGGCCACGCGGGCGTGCACGGTGCGCTGCAGCTCCCAGGCCCGCTGGTAGTCGACGCGATCCGCGCCGATCCCGACCACCTCGAACACCAGCTCGCTCATCGGCTCAGACTACGTCGCCCCATCGGTGCTCGGACCGGGAGCGGATGATCGCCAACAGCCCCGCGCGCAGCGTCGGCAGGTCCTCGACCGCGGAGAAGTACTCCTCCGCCCGGTTCAGGTCCGTGGCCCGGCCGCAGGTCGCCCGCCCCATCTCGGTGACGGACACCACCAGCCGGCGCCGGTCGGTGCCGTCCCGGTGCCGCTCGAGGTACCCCGAGCGCTCCAGCCGCTCCACGATCCGGCTCATCGTCTGGTCCTCGACCTGCACGGCGAGGGCCAGTTCGCGCTGGGTCATCGGCCCACGCAGCAACACGTGCAGGACGCCGAGGCTGGCGTGGTTGAGGTCCCAAGTGGCCAGATGCTGATTCCAGTCGTGCTCGACCAGCCGCGCCGCGCTGGAGAGCAGCCGACCGGTGGCCCAGGACTCCATGTCCTCGGCCCGGTCCTGCGCATGCGCGTCCACGATCACACGGTAGTGTCGGGTGCGACGTTCAGCATGCTGACTGATTCTGCCGACTCATCGAGCGCCCGGAGTGATCGTGAGCACCGACCGCCGTACCGACCCCTCGCCGTCCGCACCCGAAGGCCCCCGGGATCCGGATGCCGACCTGCCCCAGCGCCCGGGCTGGGTGCGCCGCTGGCGCTGGGCGTTCGGCGCGATCCTGGTGCTGGTCTGGCTGGCCGTCGGCGGGGTCGGCGGGCCCTACTCGGGCAAGCTGTCCCAGGTCCAGAAGAACGACACCTCCTCGTTCCTGCCCGCCGACGCCGAGTCGTTCCGGGCCGCCGAGCTGCAGAAGAAGTTCGCCACCGATCAGACCTTCCCGGCCTTCCTGCTGGTGGAGAGCGACACCGTGCTGACCCCGCAGAAGCTGGCGGCCGTGCAGGCGTTCGCGCAGACCATCCCCGGCCTCGAGGTCCCGGTGAAGGGCAACCCGTCGGTGAAGGTCGGCGACTTCCTCGCGCCGGGGCCGATTCCGGTCGTGCCGTCCAAGGACGGCAAGGCCGCGCTCGCGCTGGTCAACTTCGACATCAAGGACTTCGGGGCGACCCTCGCCGACGGCACGAGCCCGCTGCAGACGTCGATCGAGGCGATCCGGGCTGCCGACACCCCGCTCGCCGCGGACGGCGCCCGGGTCTACGTCGCCGGACCGGCCGGCACGATCGCCGACCTGGTCAAGGCCTTCGGCGGCATCGACGGCATCCTCATCCTGGTCGCCGGGATCACGGTGCTGGTCATCCTGCTCGTGGTCTACCGCAGCCCCGTCATCCCGATCCTGGTGCTGAGCACGGCGGGCCTGGCCCTCACCCTGGCCAGCCTGGTGGTCTACTTCCTGGCCAAGAACGAGGTGATCACGCTCGACGGCCAGGCCCAGGGCATCCTGTCGATCCTGGTGATCGGCGCGGCCACCGACTACTCCCTGCTGCTGGTGGCCCGCTACCGGGAGGAGCTGCGCCGCCACGACGACCGTTACGAGGCGATGTGGCTGGCCTGGCGGCGGGCGTTCGAGCCCATCCTCGCCTCCGGCGCCACGGTCATCCTCGGCCTGCTCTGCCTCCTGCTCAGTGACCTCGGACCGACCAAGGGCCTCGGCCCGGTGGGCGCGATCGGGATCGCCGCCGCCGTCGTCGCGGCGCTCAGCTTCCTGCCCGCCGTGCTGGTGCTGCCCGGGCGCAACTCCCCGGGGGAGCACGGCCGCTGGGTGTTCTGGCCGGCGGTGCCGCACATGGGTACCGAGGTGGTCGAGTCCAAGGGCATCTGGGGCCGGGTCTCGGGGCTGGTCGGTGCCCACCCGCGCCGCGTCTGGACCGTGACCGCGCTGGTGCTGCTCGGGCTCGCGGCCTTCCTGCCCACCCTGAAGGCGGACGGCGTGTCCCAGGACGACACCTTCCTCACCGAGGTCGAGTCGGTCACCGGCGACCGGGCGCTGGCCGCCCACTTCCCGGGCGGGTCGGGCAGCCCGACCATCGTGATCGGCCCGACCGCCTCGGCGGAGGCGCTGCAGAAGGCCGCCGCGGCCACCCCCGGCGTCGCGTCCACCCTGTGGACGGTCGACACCCCGGCCGGTTCCGCGCCGAACCCCGCCGCCCCGCCGAAGCAGGTCGACGGACTGGTCCAGCTCCAGGTCACCCTGGCCGCCGCGGCCGACTCGCCGGCTGCCTACGACACCGTTCGGGCCCTGCGCACCGGACTGGACGCGGTCACCCCGGATGCCCTGGTCGGCGGCAACACCGCGACCAACCTCGACGTCCTGGACATCTCCGCCGCCGACCGCAACCGGATCATCCCGGTGATCCTGGGCGTGATCTTCGTCGTGCTGGCCCTGCTGCTGCGGGCGCTGGTCGCGCCCCTGCTGCTGATCCTGGCCAACGTGCTGTCGTTCGCGGCGACCCTCGGCACCTCGGCGCTGGTGTTCAACCATGTGTTCGACTTCCCCGGATCCGATCCCACGGTGAGCCTGTACGGATTCGTCTTCCTGGTCGCCCTGGGCATCGACTACTCGATCTTCCTGATGACGCGGGTGCGTGAGGAGTCGATCGCGCAGGGCACCAGGGCGGGGATCCTGACCGGATTGGCCGTGACCGGCGGGGTGATCACGAGTGCCGGGGTGGTGCTCGCCGCCACCTTCGCCGCCCTGGGGGTGCTGCCGTTGCTGTTCCTGGCCCAGATCGCGTTCATCGTGGCGTTCGGCGTGCTGCTGGACACCTTGATCGTCCGCTCGCTGCTGGTGCCGGCCCTCTCGCACGACATCGGGCGCGCCATCTGGTGGCCGAGCAGACTGGCCCGGGGGCAGTCCTGACATGACCCGGGTGGTGCTGGCCGGGTACGGCTCGGCCGGGCGCGGGATCCACGCGCCGCTGCTCTCGGC
>JBAPWU010000074.1:0-4473 GCA_049283855.1 Kineosporiaceae bacterium | reverse complement strand
GCTGGGGCGAGCACACGGTCTCGCTCCCCCCGGGCCCCTGGCGCGAGGTGCTCGGCGGCGTGCCGGTGGACGGCGGCGCCTGTCCCCTGGCCGACCTGCTCGCCCACCGTCCGGTCGCCCTGCTGGTCCGCTGGCCCGGGAGCGGCGACCCACCGCCGTCGACGAGCCTGTACACCCCGCTAACCGGTCCGTAACGCGATCGGAACATGCCCTGGTGATGCTGGAGCGCATGTTGGCACGTATGCGGATCAGCGTTCCCGACCGACCCGGCTCGCTCGGGCGGCTGGCCTCGGCGATCGGCACCGCCGGCGCCGACATCGTCGCCGTCGACGTCCTGGAGAGCGAGTCGGGGCGGGCCCTCGACGATGTGACCGTCCAGGTCAACGACGTGCAGCACCTCGACACCCTGACCGCGATCATCGGCTCCCTGGCCGGCATGCAGGTGGTCGGCGTCCGGCAACCGGTGCCCCCGGTGTCCGGTCACGCCGACCTGCAGCTGATCGAGCAGGTGTTCGCCCAGCCGGGCCAGGCCTGGCGCACCCTGGTCCACGGTGCCCCCGCCGCCCTCGGCGTGGACTGGGCGGCGCTGGTCGGCTACGACGTGGACGGCTCGTTCAGCGGCGTCCTGATCGCGGGCGACCACGCCCCCGTGCACGGATTGACCCTGTCCACCCCGCTGCGACTGACCACCGTGGTGCTGCCCGATGCGACCGGGGCGGTCCTGATCCCCTTGGGGGACAGCGGGTCCGGGCTCCTGCTGGTTCGCCGCAGCGGCCCGGAGTTCCACCCCGGGGAGCTGTGGCGGCTGGGTCAGCTCGGCCACATCCTCGGCCTGGCGATGCCGGTCGCCGTCTGAGCTGCCCCGTGCCGTCGCAGGCGGAGCGACGGCACGGGGCGTGATCGCCAGGATGTCGCCAGGATGTCGCCAGGGTCAGGGATCGGCAGGATCACAGGGCGGCCAGACGCGCCTTCTCCGCCTCGACGTCGAAGTCGGCGGCCGGCCAGGTGGGGGCCATCGCGGTCAGCGTGTCGAGCAGCAGGGACTGCACCGCCCAGCGCGCGTACCACTTGTGATCGGCGGGGACCACGTGCCACGGCGCCACCTCGGTCGAGCACCGGGTCAGCGCCGCCTGGTAGGCCTCCATGTACTCGTCCCAGTGCGCGCGCTGGTCGAGGTCACCGGGGTTGTACTTCCAGTACTTGTCCGGCCGCTCGAGCCGCTCGGCCAGACGCGCCTTCTGCTCGTCCCGGCCGATGTGCAGCATCACCTTGATGATCCGGGTGCCGTTGGCACTCACCTGCGCCTCGAACCGGTTGATCGTGGCATAGCGGCGCGCCCAGGTCGCCCGCGGCACCAGGGAGAGCACCCGGGCGATCAGCACATCCTCGTAGTGCGAGCGGTCGAAGACCCCGATCTGCCCCGCACCCGGCAGGGCGTTGCGGATGCGCCACAGGAAGTCGTGGGCGCGCTCCTCGGCGGTCGGCGCCTTGAATGAGGTGTAGCGCACCCCCTGGGGGTCGACGTGCCCGACCACGTGACGCATCACCCCGCCCTTGCCCGAGGTGTCCATGCCCTGCACGACCAGCAGCACCGAGCGGGTGCCGCCCTCGCGGGACTCGGCCCACAGCCGCTCCTGCAGGTCCGACAGCGCCACACTGCCGGCCTCGAGCGCCTTCTCCGCCTCGGCCCGGTCGCCGGCGAAGCCCGGGGTGGAGGAGGGATCGACGTCCGGCAGCTGGAATCCCTCGCCGACGGCGAGCAGGCGCGTGAGCGGGAGGGCCTCGCCCGTGGTGGTCCTGGCCGCCTTGGCGGCCTTGACCGCCTTCGTCGGCGCGGCCGGGTCCTTCTTCGTGGTCTTCTTCGCCATGGCCCAGATGATGACAGCCCGGCCGCCCGGCGTCCGGGAGACGGGACCGCTCGATTCGACCGCACGGGCCAGGCTTGGCAGGCTTGGCACCGTGCATGCGTTTCGGCTCTGGTCACCGTGCGCCCGGACGGTCGACCTGCACCTGCCCGGCCTGCGACCCGAGCCACTGCCGATGGCCCCCGGGCCCCGCGGATGGTGGTCGCTGACGGTCGCCGAGGCGGGACACGGCACCGACTACGCGTACGCCCTCGACGGCGGCCCGGCCCGCCCGGATCCGCGCAGCCGGTGGCAGCCCCAGGGCGTGCACGCGCCGAGCCGGGTGTTCGACCCGGGCCGTCATCGGTGGGCGGACGGCGACTGGCCCGGGCGCGACGTCCTCGGGCAGGTCTTCTACGAACTGCACGTCGGCACCTTCACCGACGCGGGGACCCTGGACGCCGCCGCGACCCGCCTGGACCATCTGGTCGACCTGGGCGTCGACGTGGTCGAACTGATGCCGATGGGCGCCTTCCCGGGCCGCTGGGGCTGGGGCTACGACGGGGTGGCGCCGTACGCCGTGCACCACCCCTACGGCGGCCCGGCGGCCCTGCAGCGCTTCGTCGACGCCTGCCACGCCCGCGGCCTGGCCGTGTGTCTCGACGTCGTCTACAACCACCTCGGCCCGTCCGGGAACTACCTCGGCGAGTTCGGCCCGTACTTCACCACCACCCACACCACGCCCTGGGGCTCGGCGGTCAACCTCGACGGACCGGGCTCGGACGTGGTGCGCGCCTGGGTGATCGAGAACGCGCTGAGCTGGTTCGAGGACTTCCACGTCGACTGCCTACGCCTGGACGCCGTGCACTCGCTGCTGGACGACTCCCCGCGGCACCTGCTCGCCGACCTGTCCGACGCCGTGGCGGGGCTGGCCGAGCGGCTGGGCCGCCCGCTGGGACTGATCGCCGAGAGCGATCTCAACGACCCGGCGACGGTCGAACCCACCGCCGAGGGCGGACTCGGCATGCACGCCCAGTGGAGCGACGACCTGCACCATGCCCTGCATGCCTGGGTGACCGGCGAGAAGCAGGGCTACTACACGGATTTCGGCGACGAGGTCACCGTCGCCCGCACCCTGACCCGGGTGTTCCGGCACGCCGGGGACTGGTCGGCGTTCCGCGGCGCCGACTGGGGCCATCCAATCGACCCCGCGGTGCACCGCGGGCACCAGTTCCTCGGCTACCTGCAGAACCACGACCAGGTGGGCAACCGCGCCGTCGGCGACCGGATCACCGCCGACACGCCGCCGTCGCGGGTCGCCGCGGCTGCCGCCCTGGTCCTCACCGGGCCGTTCACCCCGATGCTGTTCATGGGTGAGGAGTGGGCCGCCTCGACCCCGTGGCAGTACTTCACCGATCTGGAGCCCGGTCTGGGGGCCGCCGTCCGCGAGGGCCGGCGGGCCGAGTTCGCTGAGCACGGCTGGGCCGCGGAGGACGTGCCCGATCCGCAGGCCCCGAGCACCCGCGCGGCCTCCGTGCTGGCCTGGGCCGAGCGTCACCGCGGGGTGCACGCGCGGATGGCCCGCTGGTACCGCGACCTGATCGCGCTGCGCCGGGCCGAGCCCGACCTGCGCGCCGACGACCTGATCCAGATCTCGGTCACGGTGGGGGCGAACTGGCTGGTGATGCATCGCGGGGCCTTCGACGTGCTGGTCAACCTCGCGCCCGTGGTCACCGACCTGCCCACCTTCGCCGCGTTCGACCCGGTGCTGAGCTGGCTCGGACCCGATCCCGCGACCGGCGCACGGGGTGAGGCCGTGGCCCTGCCCGGGGCGCTGCGTCTGCCCCCGGACAGCGTGGCCATCGTGCGCGGACGGGGCCCGCGGTGAGCGACGACACCGCTCACCTGCCGGCGGCCCTGGCCGAGCTCGTGGCCGACTTCCAGTCCCTGGGGCCCGGCGACCGGCTGCAGCTGCTGGTCGACCTCAGCCGCGAGCTGCCGCCCCTGCCGCCCCACATCGCCGCCCACCGGGAGGAGATGGAGCCGGTCGAGGAGTGCCAGTCCCCGCTGTTCCTCCAGGTGGAGGTGGCCCCGGCGGCGATCGACCCGGCGCGGACGGTGCACCTCCACGTGGACGCTCCGGCCGAGTCGCCGACCACCCGCGGGTTCGCCGCCGTCCTGCACCAGGGGCTGGACGGGCTGGGCGCGGCCGAGGTGCTGACCGTGCCGGACGACGTGGCGATGCGGCTCGGGCTGGCCGCCGCGGTGAGCCCGCTGCGGCTGCGCGGGATGACGGCGATGCTGTTCCGGATCCAGCGCCAGGTGCGCCGCAAGGCCGGCCTGGACGCGGAGGGCCGATGACCGCGCTGCGCCTGCTGCTGCCCGCCGACGCCGTGGTCGGCGATCTGGAGGGCGCCCGCGACGCCACCGTGCAGGCCCTGGCCGACCTGTACGCCTACCCCGATCCGGTGCCCCCCGGTGGCTGGGTGCGGGCGAACATGATCTCCACTCTGGACGGCTCGGCCACCGGGCCCGACTCCCTGTCGGGCAGCATCGGCGGGCCGGCCGATCGCGCGGTGTTCTCCGCAGTGCGCGGTGTGGCCGACGTGATCCTGGCCGGTGCCGGGAC
>JBAPWU010000073.1:0-3458 GCA_049283855.1 Kineosporiaceae bacterium | reverse complement strand
ATTCCGCCCGCCCGCGCGGCTGCGCCGTCCTCGCCCGGAGCCGTTGCGAACCCCGTCGTCGACCCGCCGCCGAGGTGGTCGGGGACATCGAAAAACTCTTGATGATCGAATCTGCCGAACGGCGCGTCGAAACCCCCGAACGGCTCAACGGACCGGCAGCGTCACCGGCAACCATTGCGGCCGTGAGGCTTCGAATACCCCGATCTCCTCGACGTGCTGCAGGGTCAGCCCGATGTCGTCGAGGCCCTCCATCAGCCGCCAGCGGGTGTAGTCGTCGACCTCGAACTCCACGACCAGGTCTCCCGCCGAGACGGTGCGCGAGGCGAGGTCGACGGTGAGTCCGGCGCCGGGCGTCGCGTCCAGAAAGGCCCAGATGCGTTCGATGTCCGATTGCGCGACCACCCCGGTGAGCAGGCCCTGCTTGCCGCTGTTGCCCCGGAAGATGTCGGCGAACCGGGAGGACAGCACCACCCGGAATCCATAGTCCTTCAAGGCCCAGACGGCGTGCTCGCGCGAGGAGCCGGTGCCGAAGTCGGGGCCCGCCACGAGCACCGAACCCGTGCGATAGGCGTCCTGGTTCAGCACGAATCCGGGGTCGTTGCGCCAGGCGGCGAACAGTCCGTCCTCGAACCCGGTGCGGCTGACCCGCTTCAGGTAGACCGCGGGGATGATCTGGTCGGTGTCGACGTTCGAGCGGCGCAGCGGGACGCCGACGCCGGTGTGGGTGGTGAACCTCTCCATGGTGGGTCTCCGTTCAGGCGTTGCGCACGGGGGCGAGATCGGCCGGACTGGACAGGGTTCCGCGCACGGCGGTCGCCGCGGCGACCAGCGGGGAGACCAGGTGGGTGCGGCCCCCCTTGCCCTGGCGGCCCTCGAAGTTGCGGTTGGAGGTCGACGCGGAGCGCTCCTGCGCGGCGAGCTGATCGGCGTTCATCCCCAGGCACATCGAGCAGCCGGCATTGCGCCACTGCGCCCCGAAGTCGAGGAAGACCTTGTCCAGCCCCTCGGCCTCGGCCTGCTGGCGAACCCGCTCCGAGCCCGGGACCACCAGTACCCGAACGCTGTCCGCCTTGGTGCGGCCCTGCATCACCGCGGCGGCGGCGCGCAGGTCCTCGATCCGTCCGTTGGTGCACGAGCCGATGAACACCGTGTCGACGGCGATCTCGCGCAGCGGCGTGCCCGCGGTCAGGCCCATGTCCTCCAGGGCCCGGCGCGCGGCGTTGCGGTCGCCCTCCGCGGCGAAGCCGGCGGGGTCGGGCACCGCGGCGGACAGCGGCAGCCCCTGGCCCGGGTTGGTGCCCCAGGTGACGAAGGGTTCCAGCGTGGCGGCGTCGAGCACCACCTCGGCGTCGAAGACCGCGTCGTCGTCCGTGTGCAACTGCGACCAGGCCGCCACGGCCGCATCCCAGTCGGCACCGCGGGGAGCGTTCGGGCGGCCCGACAGGTACTCGAACGTGGTCCGGTCCGGGGCGATCATCCCCGCCCGCGCGCCCGCCTCGATCGACATGTTGCACACCGTCATCCGAGCCTCCATGGACAGCGCCCGGATCGCCTCGCCGCGGTACTCGATCACGTAGCCCTGACCGCCGCCGGTGCCGATCCTCGCAATCACGGCGAGGATGAGGTCCTTGGCGGTCGCGCCGTCCGGCAGGGCGCCGTCCACCGTGATCGCCATCGTCTTGAACGGGGTGAGCGGCAGCGTCTGGGTGGCCAGGACGTGCTCGACCTCGCTGGTGCCGATGCCGAACGCGAGGGCACCGAACGCGCCGTGGGTGGACGTGTGCGAGTCGCCGCAGACCACCGTCATCCCGGGCTGGGTGAGCCCGAGTTGCGGGCCGACCACGTGCACGATGCCCTGCTCCACGTCCCCCAGCGGGTGCAGCCGGACGCCGAACTCGGCGCAGTTGGCGCGCAGGGTGTCGATCTGGGTGCGGCTGACCGGGTCGGCGATCGGCTGATCGATGTCGGTGGTGGGCACGTTGTGGTCCTCGGTGGCCAGGGTGAGGTCCGGCCGGCGCACTCCGCGCCCGGCCAGCCGCAGGCCCTCGAAGGCCTGCGGGCTGGTCACCTCGTGGATCAGGTGCAGGTCGATGTAGAGCAGATCGGGCTCCGTCGCGCCGCCGGTGCGGACGACGTGTGCGTCCCAGACCTTCTGTGCCAATGTGCGTCCCACGGGATGTCCTCCTCGACATGGGGCCAACGCAGGCGTACAGCGTGCTCCCGTTCGGGGCCGTCGTGCGCTTGCGTCTCAGTAATCGAGACGGCAGTATCGATCCATGGACACACGGCGTCGTGGCAGCGGCGTGGGGGTACTGGACAAGGCCGCGGTGGTGCTGGCCGCGCTGGAGGCAGGCCCGGCCAGTCTGGCGCAACTGGTGGCCGCGACCGGCCTGGCCCGCCCGACGGCGCACCGGCTGGCGGTGGCTCTGGAGCACCATCGGCTGGTCGGGCGGGACATGCAGGGGCGCTTCGTGCTCGGCCCGCGTCTGGCCGAGCTGGCCTCCGCGGCCGGCGAGGACCGGCTGCTGGCCGCGGCCGGCCCGGTGCTCTCGGCGCTGCGTGACCACACCGGTGAGTCGGCCCAGCTGTACCGCCGCCAGGGCGACCAGCGGGTCTGCGTGGCCGCCGCCGAACGTCCGATCGGGCTGCGCGATTCGATCCCCGTCGGGTCGACGCTGACCATGCTGGCCGGCTCGGCGGCCCAGGTGCTGCTGGCCTGGGAGGAGCCGGACCGGTTGCACCGCGGTCTGCACGGGGCCCGGTTCACCGCGACCGCCCTGTCCGGGGTGCGCCGCCGGGGCTGGGCGCAGAGCATCAGCGAGCGCGAGGCCGGCGTCGCCTCGGTGTCCGCCCCGGTGCGCGGACCGTCGGGGAAAGTCGTTGCCGCGGTGTCGATCTCGGGGCCGGTGGAGCGGTTCACCCGCCAGCCTGGGCGGCAGCACGCGGCCGCCGTCGTCGCGGCCGCCCAGCGGCTGACCGAGGTCCTGCGCGCCGGCTCCTCCTGAACTCAGGGCATGTGCAGCCACACGTGGGTCTGCACCCGCACCGGATGGCCGGGATCGAGCAGCACCGGCTCCACCTCGACGGCGTTGCCGCCGCGATGGGTCACCAGCAGGTGCCCACGCACGGCGTCACCGCACCGCGACGGTGCGGTGAGGGCGGGCGCCATCACCTTGACGTGGTGCACCGCCGAGGTGATCGTCACCCGACGGCTGCTGCCCCGCCAGGTCCGGCAGACCCGCCCGTCGGCGCGCAGCTCGGCCAGCACCAGCACCACGTCCACCACCGAGGCCGGCGCCCTCCCCCGGCCGCACAGGTGGTAGCCGAGGGCGCAGGTGGTCAGCTCCGCCTCGCCCTCCAGCCGCACGGCGCCGGCGACTCCGACCGGGCCGAGGATGGCCACCGCCCTGCTCCGGGACACCCCCGGTGCCGGCGTCGGCAGCCCCGGGGCACCCGGG
>JBAPWU010000072.1:0-10046 GCA_049283855.1 Kineosporiaceae bacterium | reverse complement strand
GCCCTGCAGCGGTCGGGCGAGGACGCCTGGGCCCGGCTGCGGGACGATGCCGAGCGTGCAGCGTGCCGGCGCCTGCTGCTGCGCCTCGCGGTCGACGAGGACGGCTCGTGGGGGCGTCGCTGGGCCCGGCGGGGCGGCTGGTGCGCCCCGACGACCCGGCCGCCGCTGCCGCGCTCTCCGTACTCACCGAGCGCCGTCTGGTGGTCGCGCGGGCCGACGACATCGGCATCGTCCACGAGGCGCTGCTGACCGGGTGGCCCCGGCTGCGGCAATGGCTCGAGGACGGGCGGGCGAACGCCGCGGTCCGCGAGCGGCTCGCCTCCACGGCGGCGGCCTGGGAGGACGGTGGGCAGGATCCAGCCGAGCTCTACCGCGGCACCCGGCTGCAGTCGGCCCTGGACACCGCGGCCGCCACCCCGCACGACCTGACCCCGCTGGAGCGGTCCTTCCTCGACGCGTCGTCAGACGAGGCCGAGCGCCAGTTGGCGGGCGAGCGATCGCGCGCCGACCGGGAGGCCCACGGCCGCCGGCGCGTCCGGTTGATCGCGGTCGGGCTGGCTGCCGCACTCGCCGTCGCGGCGTCCGCCGGGGGGTTCGCCGTGGTCCAGCAACGTCAGGCGGCGCGAGCCGCCACGGCTGCTGAACTCGCTGCCCTGTCTGCGGATGCCCGCCGGTTGGGTGCATGACCTCGCCCAGATCCGTGATCCTGGTGGACCCGGCGAGCGGGCGGACGACGACACAGGGTCCCGACATCGGCCGGGATGTCTGGTCACTGATGTCCGACGGTCGGACCGTGGTCGCCGCCGCTCCTAAACCCGAAGCGGTGAAATGGATCGAGGCGAGTCCCAGCGAGGCGATTGTCTGGTCGACCGATGCCCCGGCGACATCGGTCGGCAGCGTCACCATCGGGGCGACCGCCCAACGGATCGTTCCGTGCGGCAGTGAGCTGGCGTGCGTGCTGACGGCGGTCGAGCGCCGGGCAGGAGCCGAGATCCTGACCTCGTGCCAGGACCTCGTGCGGGTCCGGGTGTCCGACGGCACCGTCGTCGGCAGCGTCGCCGTGCCACGGGGCAGCCGGTCGTCCGCTCCGCTCGACAGCATGGCCGCCACCCCGGACGGTGCGCACGTCGCGCTGGCCTACGCCGACGGGATCATCCGGCTCGTCGACGTGTCGACCGGCCGGATCACGGCCGAGTTCGGCGGGGTCACTCGCTCCACGCGCGTGCTCGGGATCTCTCCCGATGGACGCCGGCTCGCCTCTGGCAGGTGATGGCGCGGTGACGGTGAACACGTTCATGCTGGAGGTCACCGCGGAGGTCCGATGCCCGTCACGACGCGCTCCACCGCTCGCCGCAGGTTCCTGCTGCGGCGCTGGATGCGGCGCGTCCGCGGGCTGGTCGGCGGCGTCCTGGTCATGGTGTCCGGGTTCGCGTTCTGGGCGGCGCTACTCGGCGGCGTGCTCGCCGTCGGCGTCACGCTGGACAAGAACTCGGGCCTGGATCCGCAGCTGCGCCCGCAGATCCTGACCACCTGGCTGTGGGTTGCCGCGGTCGCGATCTGCGCGCGCTACTCGGCCCGTACCCTGCGGGACATCCCCCGCCGGATGGTGCTGTGGCTGCGCCGTTTTCGCCACGCCGAGTCGATCAAGGCCCTGTCGGCGGCCCTGGACCACCTGGGCCATTCCTGGCGCATCGTCACCCTCGACGACGCCGCGGCCCAGCCCCAGGGCGCCGCCTCGGGGTTGCGGATGGGGGTGTCCGCAGCGACGGCGGCCAACCGCGTCCTGTCGGCGATCCAGCAGTGGATCTCCGCCTGGGGTACCTGGGTGGTGCGCGGTTACGTCACAGCCTGGGTGCTGCTGGTGATCTGGACGGTGTTGCACGGCCACCCGTTTGCGGTGCTGGACGCGCTGGCCGGCGAGTGGAGGCAGTGGCCGGCTCCCGCGGTCGACGTGGCCGCACGCTTCCTTGCCGGGTCGGCCATCGGGCTGTTCGCCGGGCTCCTGGTGCTCGTGGCCGTCTACCTCGTGCTGCTGGTGCTGTTCCCTGTGGTGATGTTCGCCGGTTCCGTCGGCACCGGGGTGCGCACGGCCGAGACGCAGAAGAGGCAGCAGGTGGCCACCATGGCCGACCTGAGCGAGGTGTCTGCCATCGTCGCCTCGGGCTCGCGCGCGGCGCTGGCACCGCGCCTGACCGTGGTCACTGTCGACTCGTCCATCTGGCGCGAGGCGGTGCACGACTTCGCCCGCTCCTGCAACGCCGTCCTGCTCGACGTCTCCGCGGCCTCCGAGGCCCTGCTGTGGGAGGTCAGGGAACTGGCCCACCGTGATGCCCGGCTGGTCTTCGTCGGCGAGGAGACTGCCGTGGCGCGTCTGCTGTTCGACCACGAACGGCAGGCCGCGCCGGTGACCGCCGACGAGGTCGCCCTGCGCGAGGCGCTCGACGGGCACGAGATCCTCACCTACCGCAGCACCCTGTGGGGTCGGGTGCGGTTCCAGCGTGCGCTCTACGGTGCGCTCGAAGCGACGGCGCCACTGCAGCTCAGCCTGCACCGCACCCGCCGATGGGCGATGACGGCGGTCGCGGTCGTCGTCGTGGCGATCGGCCTGGTGCAGATCGTCACCGTCGTCAGCACGTGGCCGTGGGGGCGCCTGATCGAGTAGCGCCGCTCACGGCCCGGCCGGCGCGCCGAGCCAGTCCGGATCCACGTAGGTGATCTGGCCCTGGAAACGACCGTCCGCGTAGGCAGGGTCGGTCTGGCGGCGTTCCTGCACACTGCTGTGCACGTGGGCCCCGACGGGCACCGACCGGTGCTTGTAGGTGGCCAGCGCCCAGGCCCAGCCCATCCGGTGGATCGTCGCGCGGGCATCCGCCTCCTCCACCCTGCAGACGGCGGAGAACGCCGACCGCTTGACCAGCAGGCCCTCCTCGACGGCCGCCTCCACCATCCACTTCAGGGCGATCCGGGAGAGCCGGGGACCGTCGTCGTCGAAGGTGCCCCCGACGTCGGAGTGCACGCCGGCGAACCAGACCTCCTCCAGCGTCCCGTCCTTGGCCACCGACCTGACCGGGTCGTGCTTGAACGCCCGGCGCTTCTCGTCGATCGAGACCGCGTGCCGGCAGCGGCGCACATTGGGCAGCTGATTCGTGTAGGGCCAATGGATCTGCCAGGGAAGCACTCCCACCGCCTTCACCGTGTCCCACAGACCGAGGTAGTGGATCGGCACGGTGGTGCGCGCTCCGTCCGCCTCCCGCGCGAAGACCCTAGCGAACTCGTGCACGGTGCTCCAGTACTCGTCCTTCGACCGGTCGTCGAACCGGCGGGTGTGGGCCTGCACGGCGTACGGCACGAGGGTCTCCAGGCCGGGTCGGGCAAGGCCGACCGTACGCAGCATCCCGGTCAGGGCCCGGGCCGTGTAGGCGCCCCGGCTGAAGCCGAAGACGAACACCCGGTCGCCCGGTTCCCAGTTCTGCATCAGCCAGGTGTAGGCCTCGCCCAGGTTCGTCCGCAGCCCGACACCGAAGGCCAGCCCGGCCACCCTGGAGGCGCGCTTGGAGACCGGAGACCACGCGGCGCCGGAACTGAAGGTGCCCACCCCGGGGTCGTAGAAGGCCACCTGGCGGGCTGGATCGGTCAGGTCCAGCGTCTGGTAGAGCAGCACCACGTTGGTGTTCCGGTTCGCGCGCAACTGGTTCCCGGTACCGTCCAGACAGATCACGAGGTTCTTCATCGGATCCCTCAATCCGTGAAAGCGCCGAGTAGCCTGGCCGGATCATCGATCCGGCACGTGCGAGGAGCATCCCATGACGGCCGAGGCGCACCCTCCGGGCGAGCCGGTCGTCGCGGACGTCGACTCCCCGGTCGAGCTCGAGCGCCTCCTCACCCGCTGGGGACTGGGCGGCCGTCCCGTGCTGGTCTCGGTCGGAGGCGCCGGGTCCATGGGCGAGGACGCGTTGCGGACCATCGAGGTGTTGCTCGCCGACCACGTGCTGCCGCTGCTGCACGACCTCGGGGCGGTGGTGGTGGACGGCGGCACCGACGCCGGCGTGATGGCCGCCATGGGCCGGGCACGGCAGGAGAAGCAGGACGTCGACCTCGTCGGCGTGGTGGCCCGCGGCACCGTGCACGCACCCGGCACCGGGAGCGGACCGGACGCCGCCACGCTCGACCCGCAGCACTCGCACCAGGTACTGGTGCCCGGGGACAGCTGGGGGGACGAGTCCCCGTGGATCTCCCGGGTGGCCGGTGCGATCAGTGCCGGCCGGGCCTCGGTCACCCTGGTCGGCAACGGCGGCGGGATCACCCTCCAGGACATCGACCACAGCCTCCGGGCCGGCCGGCCCGTGGTGGTGCTGGCCGGATCAGGCCGCACCGCCGACCTGGTCGCGGCCGCCCGGGACGACCCGGCGCAGGCCGAGCCCCGCGTGCGGGCGCTCGCCGGTTCCCCTCTGCTGCACGTCGTGCCGGTGGACGACGCCGCCCGGCTCACCGGTCTCCTGCGACGCCTGCTCACCGACACCTGTACGCCCTGACCAGGCGTGATTAAGGTGGGGCGCCTGATACGGGCGCGCTCGGCGGCTGGGGGTGTTCTCTCGTGACGGACGACGAGATCGATCCCGCCGACGCCCAGGTGACGGTGTCGGTGCTGCACGGCAGTTTCGACGGCGCCGGCTACGCACTGATGATCGGCGTCTACGCCGACGAGGAGATGTCCGGGGCAGAGCGGTTCCTGGACCGGCAGTTCGGCCAGCTGCTCAGCGGCTGGCAGGACCTGGGGCACTACCCCGGACCGCTCGGCACGTCGGTCTTCGTGGAACCCGGCCGTGACGTCGGTGAGGGCTGCGAGCCGGTCGGCGCCTACCTCGTCGGCCTCGGCTCCAGCCTGACCCTCGGCCCGCGGCAACTGCGGTCTGCCGTCTACCGGGCCCTCGTCGACCGTTGCCTGCGCGCGTATCCGCCGGCCGCCGGCGACTCCGGCGAGACCGGGCAGGCGCACTCCGCGCCCACCCTGGTCGGCGTCTCCACCGCGTTACTCGGCGTCCGTGACGACCAGGGCCTGAGGATCGAGGACTCGGTCACCGCGATCCTCGAGGGAGTGCGGGACGTCAACCGCAGATTGGCCGAGTACGAACAGGAACGCGGATCCCGGTCCTCGGTGCGGGCGGCACACGTGCAGTTCGTGGAGCGCTACGCCCACCGGGCGGACCTCGCGGCCACGGCGGTACGGCACGCCCGGTCCACCGCGACGCTGCCGGACAGCTTCAGCGGCCTCGAGGACGTCTGCGTCGAACCGGGTGTCGGGGCACTGCCCGCCGGAGCGGCGCTGCTGGAGCAGGACCGCCCGTGGGTGCGCTTCGCCGTCACCGAACGCCCGCGGCCCGCGCCGGCCACGACGGGCGGCGACGGTCTCGGCTCCTCGACGATCGAGGTGACGGCCCTCGGCCGCGACGCGCGCGCGGACCGGGCCACCCACCAGATCGACCGGGCATCGCTGGACGACCTGACGTCCAGGCTGACCCTCGACCAGTCGAACCCAGAGGCGCTGACCGCCCTGCGGGATCGCCTGATCCCGTACGACCTGCGCAGCGAGTTCCTCAGCAGCGCGGCCCTGCAGCTCGTGCTCGACGACCACACGGCCAACTACTCCTGGGAGCAGTTCGCCGCTCCCGCCCCGGGCGCACCCGGCGGCATCCAGGCCCCGGACATCGGCTCGATCCTGCGCGTCTTCACCGAGTCCGAGGACCGTCGGCTGGAGCCGGTACGGGCCACGGTCGGCACCGCGCTGGTGATCGGGGCCGGGAACTCCGTGCCCGGCGTCCCGCTGCCGGGTGCCGTGGACGAGGCTGCGGCCGTGGGCGCCCTGCTGAACGGGAGCCGGATCGCGACCAGGGTGCTGGTCGACGACCTGCAGGCCATCAGCGTCTCCGACCTGAACATCGCCTTGCTCGGCGACCACCAGATCCTGCACCTGGCCGGGCACGGCACCCACGTCGAGGGAGACGCCGAGGCCACCGGCGTCCATCTCGCCCCCGGCTTCCGCTTCACCGCCGACGTCGTCGACTCGATGCCGGTGGTGCCCGAACTGGTGGTGCTCAACAGCTGCTACAACGCCCGGATCGGGCTCAACCGGCTGGCGGCCGGCCTCGCCCGCTCACTGATGCGGATCGGTGTCCGGGCGGTCGTCGCCGCGGGCTGGCCGATCGCCGACACCGCCGCCAAGACCTTCGCCGTCACCTTCTACGCCGGCATGCTCGCGGGCCGCACCTTCGGCGACGCCGTCCGCCATGCCCGCCGGATGACCGCCGGCTACGGCGGCACCACCTGGGCCGCGTACCAGTGCTACGGGGATCCCACGTTCGTGCTCCGCGGGCTGACCACCGGGCTCGACCGGGTCGGCGCTCCGGTCAGCCTGAACGACCTGCGGACCCGGATCGAGACCCTGCTCACCCAGATCGCCGACCTGAGCCGGCCCCGGCCCGGCACCGTCACCAGCCGGCGGGACCAGTTGGTGGAACGGTTCGTCCAGCTGGAGGGCTGGGCCGCGCCGTACCACCCGGCCAGGCACCCCGACCTGCGCGAAGGGCTGGCGCAGGCTGCCCGCGAGCTCGGCCGCTTCGACCGGGCCGCGCACTGGTACACCACGTTCGCCTCCGCCTCCTCGGGACAGCCCCGGCGCCCGGCGGACCGGAACGTGTCCGCGCACCACCTGCAGCAGGCCGCCAACTGCACGGCCCGCGACGTGCAGCAGCGGGTCCGTGCGGCTGACGACGCGGCCGCCGCCGTCCCGCTGGACGACTTCGCCGCGGCCCAGGCGCTGGCCGAGGGCGCCCGCGCGGTGCTGGACGACGACGAGGGCGCCGCGATCCTGGCCTCGGTGTACAAGAAGTGGGCCACCGCGGTGCCGGCCGGACGCCGTCGCGAGCAGTTGCTGGACCGGGCAGTCGGTGCCTACGACCGGATCACGAGCAGCACCCGCGGCGACTACGGCGTGGAGAACCGGATCCAAGTGATCGCCCTGCGCGACCGGGCTCGGGCGAGGCAGGAGCTGGCTGGACTGAGGCCCGCCCGGCGCCCGGCCCATTCCGCCGGCACGCGGCGCCCGACGCGGATCCTGATCGATGCCGCACCCGCCCGGGGAGCGGACTTCTGGGCCCGGGTCGCCGCCGGTGACCGGGAGCTCACCGCAGCGATGACCGGTGCGAGTGCCGGCGTTCGGCGCAGGGCCGCCGACAGGATGGTCACGGTGTATCGCGACGCCTTCCGGCGGCGATCCACCTTCGCCGAGCGCTACAGCGCGATCGATCACCTGCAGGACCTGCACGACCTGCTTCCGGACGCCGACGACCGCAAGCCCTTGTTGCGGGACGCCCTGGACCGGCTGGCGCCGTGGAGCAGGTTCACGCCGCAGGAGCCTGCGATCGCATCGCCGGCGCCGGTCCGCACGGCGGTGATCACCTCTGGCGCAAGGGGTTCGGCGACCGTGACGGTGACGGCGGTGCATGCGGCCTGCGGGGACTGCCTGCTGCTGGACTACATCGGGGACGACGGCGTCGCCCACCGGATCCTGGTCGACGGCGGTCTCGGCTCTGCCTTCGGCTCCGGGCTCGGACGCGTGCTCGGGCCTCCCGGATCCCCGACGGTGGTGGATGTCGCCGTGGTGACCCACATCGACGGCGACCACATCGCGGGAGTGATCCAGGCCCTCCGGGAGAAGCGGTTGACCGCGGACGACTACTGGTTCAACGGCCGCGACCAGATCTCCCAGCCGGACGAACCCGCGGCCACCCGCTCGGTCACCCAGGGCGACGCACTGAGCCGGCTGATCCCGGACGACCGGCGCAACCGCGTGGTGGACGGCCGTGCGCTGGTGGTGCCGGCCTCCGGACCGCCGGAGCTCGCGTTGCCCGGCGGCGCCACCGCGGTGCTGCTCTCGCCGTCCCCACCGCGGCTGACCAAACTGCTGGCCGGATGGCCCGAACCGACCCGCGGCGGCGACGACCTCGAGGCGCTGCTGCGGGCCTTCGACGTGGACCTCGAGCGGGGCCAGGGCGAGATGGGCAGGGACGGGAGCGTGCCGAACGGGGCCAGCATCGCGTTCCTGTTCGAGCACGACGGAGCCTCGGTGCTCTTCACCGCTGACGCCTGGGCGTCGGAGCTCGTGCAGTCGATCACTGCCCTGCTGGCCGCTCGCAACGCCACGAGGCAGACGGCGCGGCCCGGTGCGCCCCCGTTGACCGCGCTCCCGGTGCAGCTGTTCAAGCTGTCCCATCACGGCAGCCGGCAGAACGTCACGGACGCGCTGCTCGACCTGATCGACCCGCGCCAGATCCTGATCTGCACCGACGGGTCGAAGTTCAAGCACCCCGATCCCGACACCCTGGACCTGCTCCGCCGGCATTATCCCGGGGTGCCCGTGCTGTTCACCGATGCCACCCCGGTGGTCGAGGAGCACGCCCGGCAGGTCGGCGGGTCGGTGCCGAGCAGCTCGCCGGTCGTCATCGAGCTGTGACGGCCGGCGGGGACGGGAGCGGCGGATGAGACTCTTCGTGAGTTACCGCCGCGCCGACGTGGGCGGGTACTCCGGCCGGCTCACCGATGCCCTGAGCGCCCGGCTGGGCGCCGAGAACGTCTTCCACGACACGACGGCGATCGCCCCGGGTCGGGACTTCCGGGCGGAGATCGAGCAGTCGCTCGACTCGACCGACGTGGCACTGGCCATGATCGGCCCGGGATGGCTCACCGCAGTGACGGCCGACGGCGATCAGCGGCTCTTCCAGCCCGACGACTATGTGCGCGCCGAACTGTCACGCGCCCTCAGCAGGAACCTCCGGGTGGTCCCCGTCCTGGTGGGTGGGGCAACCATGCCCGCCGCCGTCGACCTTCCGCCCGACCTCGCCGAACTCTCTCGACGGCAGGCGGTCGTGATCCGCGACGAGTCGTTCCACGCCGACGTCGATCGGTTGCTCAGCTCCTTGCGCAGCGAACCCGGCACCCCACCGGCCACGCCGTTCTGGCATCGCCGGACCGTCGCCGCCGCGATCGTCGCCGTCGTCGTCTGCGCTGCTGGTCTCACCTGGTGGGTTCGTCGGGACCGGGAGGCGACGAGCGGGAACGGCCACGCCACAGGCTGCCCCTCGACGGCGTCGGGCACGTGGACGCACATCGCGCTCGCTGCTCAACCGACGGCGACGATCACCCACAGCAGCGGCGCGGCGCTCGCGTTCAGCGTCAACGCCGCGCAGTGGCGCCAGGAGGCGGCCGGACACTGGCTGGTCGTCGTGAACACCCAGATGGAGAACCGGGCCACGACCGGAGTCACTCACGAGGAGGGCATGTACAGCTTCATCCGGGTTGCCCGGCGGGACGTCGACCTGTACTGCTTCGACTCAGCCGCGCGTGACACCGAGTCCTCGGCCGTCTCCGACGCGCAGGTGGGGTTCGACGTCACGTGCCGGCCGGACGGCGCCATGAGCCTCATGCTGCGGGATTCGAGGGGCGACCTCACCGAACTCCCGTTCACCGCCACCGACACGCCCGCCCCCTGCCGGACCGGCCCGACCTGAGCGCCGCGCCCTGACGGCGTTGCCCGGCCTGCTGTCCTGCGCCGGGCTGTGCATTGCCCCACGTGGCGGGGCAATGCACAGCTCCACGAACCGTGGTGAAGCCCGGGCCTGATGCCGGCCGAGCGTCCGGTCATGCGAAACGCGCGGTAGAGAACGCGTTCGGCATGACCGACGGAGGGTGGGTCAGTGATCGAGCAGGCCGCGCCGGCGGGCCACGGCGGCGGCCTCGGTGCGGCCGGAGGCGCCGAGCTTGGCCAGGATGCTGGACACGTGCACGCTGGCCGTCTTGGTGCTGATGAACAGCCGCTTGCCGATCTCGCCGTTGCTGTATCCCTCCGCGAGCAGCGCGAGCACCTGGGCCTCGCGCGGGGTCAGCACGGACGGCGCAGCCGCGCCGTCGCCGGCGCGGGACGGCAGGAGCGGGTCGAGCCTCCGCACCAGCGGCACCGCCCGCAGCCGCTCGGCGATCTCCCGGGCCTGGGT
>JBAPWU010000071.1:0-1675 GCA_049283855.1 Kineosporiaceae bacterium | reverse complement strand
GGCCGGGCCGGCCGGGCCGGTCGGCCGGGCGGCCAGGGTCATCAGCTCGTCCAGGATCAGCGTCGCCTCGATGCCCGCCCGCGCAAGCATCTCGGCGAGCAGCACCGGCATCCCGCCCGGACCCCAGCCGTCCTCGACCAGGTCGCGCAGGTCCCGATCGATGCTGTCGGCGTCGAACGCCTCCGGGTCGAAGCCCGATGGGAGCCAGTCGCGCAGCTCCGGGTCGAGCTCGGGCGCCCCCGGCTCGCCGTTCAGGGCGGCGGCGACGCCGTTGTACCAGTGGATGCCGCCGATGTCCTCGGGCGGTCCGGCCCGGCGGCCGCCGAGGCAGCGCGCGGGAAGGTCGTCGCCGCGGGGTCGGATCTGCTCGACCTTCAGCGTGTGCTCCCAGCCGTCGCCGAAGTCGTACTCGTAGACCAGGCGGTCCCCCACCGAGCGCAGCACCTGGTCGAGGCGGACGCCGGCCTCCGCCAGCCCCTCCTCGCCCTCCTCCAGGTCGTAGTCGGTCAGAAAGTGCCGACGGTCTCTGGGGTTGAGCCGGAAGGCGTGCAGATGCCCGTCGTACCAGCCCATCGCCGCCTGCAGGACGTCGTGAACCTGGTCCAGGGTGAGGTCGCCGGCCAGCTCCAGCCGGCGCCAGATCGGCGGCCGCGCGTCGTCGAGGTCGAGGCGGATCCGGTAGGTCGAGACCTCCTCGGGCGGCGGCGGGACGGTCAACGGCTCCGGCTTCGCCAGGGCGCCGAACACCCCCACCTGGCTGAGGATGCTCGGGAGCATGTCCGGGGTGATGTTCAGCCGTTCGATCAGCTGACGGATCTCCTCCGGGGCGGCCCCGCCGTGCAGCGGGATCACGTTCGAGTCGCCACCACCGGTCGACGGAACGCGAGGGCGCTTGGGCTTCTTCGGCACCGCACCACCGTAGCCGGGCGCCCGGAATGGCGGCAGGCGGCGACGGGTTGTCGCTCCACATGAGCAGAGCAGTGGTCGCCACCGGCTATGGAACACCCGACGTCCTGGACGTGGTCGAGATCGAGCAGCCCAGGCCCGGCCCCGGAGAGGTGCTGATCGAGGTCCGCGCCGCCGGGGTGAACCCGATCGACCACAAGCTCTACAGCGGTGCCATGGGTGCCGACCCGGCGGCCCTGCCCCTGCGGCTCGGCTTCGAGGTCAGCGGGGTGGTGGCCTCGCTCGGCGAGGGAGTCACCGGGGTCGCCGCCGGTGACGAGGTGATCGCCTACCGGGTGGACGGCGGCTACGCCACGCACGTCGTCGCCGCCGTGGCCGACGTGTTCGCCAAGCCCGAGGCACTGTCCTTCGCGCAGGCCTCCGGGCTGCTGCTCACCGGGGTCACCGCGGTGCACCTGCTGACGGCCACCGGGGTGGGTGCCGGCGACACCGTCCTGGTGCACGGCGCCTCCGGCGGGGTGGGGCTGATCGTGACCCAGCTCGCGGTGGCCAGGGGGGCCCGTGTGATCGGGACCGCCGGCGCCGCCCGGCTCGACGCCGTCCGCGCCTTCGGCGGCGAACCGGTGACCTACGGCGAGGGGGTGGCGCAGCGGGTCCGCGAGCTCGCGCCGTCCGGCATCGATGTCGCCCTCGACACGGTCGGCACCGACGAGGCCGTCGACACCTCGATCGAGCTGGTCACCGACCGCAGCCGGATCGCGAGCATCGC
>JBAPWU010000070.1:0-2429 GCA_049283855.1 Kineosporiaceae bacterium | reverse complement strand
CACCGAGGCGGGCCCGCGCCGCGGTCAGGCCGTGGCGGTGACGCCGGCCGCCTGCACCGACAGGCCCTCCCCGGCCACCGAGGCGGCGTCGACGAGCACGGTGTCGCCGTCGACGATCTCCCCGGCGAGCAGCGCCCGGGCCAGCCGGTCGCCGATCTCGCGCTGCACCAGCCGGCGCAGCGGCCGGGCCCCGTAGGCGGGGTCGAACCCGGTCAGCGCCAGCCAGTCCCGCGCCGCGGGGGTGACCTCGAGCACCAGCCGGCGATCGGCCAGCCGCTTGGCCAGCAGGGCAACCTGCAGGTCCACGATCCGGGCCAGCTCGGTGGTGGTCAGCGCATCGAAGACCACCACGTCGTCCAGCCGGTTCAGGAACTCGGGCTTGAAGGCGGCCCGGACGGCGCCCAGCACCGCGTTCCGCTTCGCCTCCGCGCTGAGCGTGGGGTCGACCAGGAACTGCGAGCCGAGGTTGGAGGTGAGCACCAGGATCGCCGAGCGGAAGTCCACCGTGCGGCCCTGGCCGTCGGTCAGCCGGCCGTCGTCCAGCACCTGGAGCAGGACGTCGAACACCTCCGGGTGCGCCTTCTCCACCTCATCGAGCAGCACCACGCTGTACGGACGCCGGCGCACCGCCTCGGTGAGCTGGCCACCCTCCTCGTAGCCGACGTAGCCGGGGGGCGCCCCGACCAGGCGGGCCACGGAGTGCTTCTCGCCGTACTCGCTCATGTCGATCCGGACCATCGCCCGCTCGTCGTCGAACAGGAAGTCGGCCAGGGCCTTCGCCAGCTCGGTCTTGCCGACGCCGGTGGGGCCGAGGAACAGGAACGAGCCTGTCGGGCGATCGGGATCGGAGACCCCGGCCCTCGCCCGGCGCACCGCGTCGGAGACCGCGCGGACGGCGTCGGCCTGGCCGATCAGCCGGCGGCCGATCACGTCCTCCATCCGCAACAGCTTGGCCGTCTCCCCCTCGAGCAGGCGCCCGGCCGGGATCCCGGTCCAGGCCGCGACCACGTCGGCGACGTCGTCCGGGCCGACCTCCTCCTTGACCATCGGCGCCTCGGCCGACGCCACTCCGGCCTCGGCCGCCTGGGCGTCGGCGAGCTCCTTCTCGATCGCGGGGATCTCCCCGTAGAGGATCCTCGAGGCGGCCCCGAGATCCCCCTCGCGCTGCAGCCGCTCGGCCTGCCCGCTCAGGGAGTCCAGCCGCTCCTTGAGCTCACCGACCCGGTTCAGGCCGGTCTTCTCCGCCTCCCAGCGCGCGGTCAGCGAGGCGAGCTGCTCGCTGCGGTCGGCGAGATCGGCCCGCAGCTTGCCGAGCCGGGCCTGGGAGGCGGGGTCGTTCTCCCGCTCGAGCGCCAGCTCCTCCATCTTCATCCGGTCCACCAGCCGGCGCAGGGCGTCGATCTCCTCCGGCGAGGAGTCGATCTCCATCCGCAGCCGGGACGCGGCCTCGTCGACCAGGTCGATCGCCTTGTCCGGCAGCTGGCGGCCCGTGATGTAGCGGTGCGACAGGGTGGCCGCCGCGACCAGCGCGGCGTCGGAGATCTCGACCTTGTGGTGGGCCTCGTAGCGGCCCTTGAGCCCGCGCAGGATGGCGACCGTGTCCTCCACGCTCGGCTCACCGACGTAGACCTGCTGGAAGCGCCGCTCCAGGGCGGCGTCCTTCTCGATGTGCTCGCGGTACTCGTCCAGCGTGGTCGCCCCGACCAGGCGCAGCTCACCGCGGGCCAGCATCGGCTTGAGCATGTTGCCGGCGTCCATCGCGGACTCGCCGGTCGCCCCGGCACCGACCACCGTGTGCACCTCGTCGATGAAGGTGACCACCTGGCCCTCGCTGGACTTGATCTCCTCCAGCACGGCCTTGAGCCGCTCCTCGAACTCACCGCGGTACTTGGCCCCGGCCACCATGGCGCCGAGGTCGAGGGACAGCAACCGCTTGCCGCGCAACGACTCCGGCACGTCGCCGGCCACGATCCGCTGGGCCAGACCCTCGACCACGGCGGTCTTGCCGACGCCGGGCTCACCGATCAGCACCGGGTTGTTCTTGGTCCGCCGGGACAGCACCTGCACCACCCGCCGGATCTCGCTGTCCCGCCCGATCACCGGGTCGAGCCGGCCCTCACGGGCGGCTGCGGTCAGGTCGACGCTGTACTTCTCCAGGGCCTGGAAGGTGCCCTCCGGGTCGGGGCTGGTCACCTTGGCCGAGCCGCGGACGCCGGGCAGCGCGGTGAGCAGCGCCTCCCGGGTCGCGCCGGCGCCGACCACCGTGTGCAGCTCGTCGATGAACGTGACGACCTGGCCCTCGGACGACTTGATCTCCTCCAGGACGGCCTTCAGCCGCTCCTCGAACTCGCCGCGGTACTTCGCCCCGGCGACCATGGCGCCGAGGTCGAGGGCGACGACCTGCTTCTCCCTGAGGCTCTCGGGAACGT
>JBAPWU010000069.1:0-4757 GCA_049283855.1 Kineosporiaceae bacterium | reverse complement strand
GCCCCGGGCCACGAGCACGTCGCGCGGGTCCTGCCGGGCCGGCACGGCGGCCACGACCAGGCCGGGCGCGGGAGCCGTCGGCAGATCCTTCAGCGAGTGGACGGCGAGATCGACCTCGCCGGCGAGCAACGCCGCACGCAGCCGGGAGACGAACACCCCGACCCCGCCGAAGCTGGTCAGCGGCGCCGCGGAGGTGTCGCCGTCCGTGGTCACCTCGGTGAGCTCGACCCGGACGGCGCGTCCCGCCGCAGCAGCCGCCTCCTCGATCAGGCGGGCGACCTGGCCGGACTGGGCCATGGCCAGGGCACTGCGGCGGGTGCCCAGGCGCAGCACGTGGGTCACGAGGTACCTCCGGGAGTGGTCACCGCGGCGACCCGGCTCAGGTCCAGGCCGAACAGCTCGCGCAGGGCCTCGGCGTAGGTCGACCCGTTCGGCTCGGCCGCCAGTTCCTTCACCCGAACGGTCGGGCTGTGCAGGAGTTTCTCGACCACCCGGTGCACGGTCTGCTCGAGCTCGGCCAGCAGCCGTTCGTCCAGGTCGGCGCCGACCCGCGAGCGCATCCGGGTCAGCTCGGCCTCGACCACCCTGCTGGCCATGCCGCGCAGGGCCACCACGGTCGGCGCAACCTGCTCCACCCGCAGGGTGGACAGATAGGTCTCGACCTCCTCGGCGACCAGGCGGCGCACGAGCGCGATCTCCTCCCCGATCGGCTCCCCGGCGAGCAGGTGGCCGAGCGCCTCCAGGTCGATCACCGTGGCGCCATCCAGGCCGGCCACCGCCGGCTCGATGTCGCGGGGCAGGGCCAGGTCGAGGTAGGCCTGGGGCCGGCCGTCCCGTTCGGCCAGCGCGGCCTTGGCGCCGGGCACATCGACCAGGTGCCCCACGGCTCCGGTACAGGCCAGCACGATGTCGGCCTCGGCGAGCACCCGGTCGACGTCGGCCAGGGCGATGGCGGTGCCACCGGCCGAGGCGGCCAGCCGTTCGCCGCGCTCGGGACTGCGGTTGACCACCGTCAGCCGGCCGATCCCGGCCCGGGCCAGGGTGGCCACGGCGAGCCCGCTCATCGCGCCGGCGCCGAGCACCACCGCGTGAGCCTGCTCCAGGGGGCCCACCACGCGACGGGCCTGACCCAGGGCGGCCTCGACCAGCCCTGCACCGGCGCGGTCCAGTCCGGTCTCGGCGTGGGCCCGCTTGCCGACGCGCAGGGCCTGCTGCAGCAGGGGGACCAGGCCGCGGGAGACGGTTCCGCCGTCCTGGGCCTCGCGCAGGGCGGTCCTCACCTGGCCGAGGATCTCCTGCTCCCCGATCGCCATCGAGTCCAGGCCCGAGGCGACGGCGAACAGGTGGGCGACCGCGGCGTCCTCGTAGTGGACGTAGAGGTGGTCGGTGAGCTCGGCCAGGCTGATCCCGCTGGTCTCGGCGAGCGCCTCGCCGACCGCGGCCAGCCCTCCGTGGAAGCGGGTGACGGTGGCGTAGACCTCGAGCCGGTTGCAGGTGGAGAGCACCACCGCCTCCACGACCGACTCGCCGCCGCACAGCCGGGCCTCCAGGGCGCGGCAGGCCCGGGCGCCGAGGGCAGCCTGCTCGAGCAGGCCCATCGGCGCCGTGCGGTAGGACAGGCCGACCACGAGCGGGCTGGTCACGAGGCCCCCACCGTCTCGCCGGCGAAGGCGGCCGCGCCCCGGCGCTGCTGGTGGAACGCCAGGATCTGCAGCTCGGTCGACAGGTCGACCTTGCGCACCATCACCCCGTCGGGAACCTCCAGCACGCAGGGGGCGAAGTTGAGCACGCTGGTGATCCCGGCGGCGACCAGACGGTCGCAGACCGCCTGCGCCGACCCGGCGGGCAGGGCGAGCACGCCGATGTGCACGTCGACGGCGGCCACCACGGCCTCGAGGTCGTCGATCGAGGCGACCCGCCGGCCGGCGACCACCGACCCGACCCGGGCCGGGTCGGAGTCCAGCAACGCCGCGACGGTGAACCCGCGGGAGGCGAAGCCCCCGTAGTTGGCCAGGGCCTGGCCGAGGTTCCCGGCCCCGATGATCACAACCCGCCAGTCCTGGGTCAGGCCCAGCTCGCGGGAGATCTGATAGAGGAGGTAGTCGACCTCGTAGCCGACCCCGCGGGTGCCGTAGGACCCCAGGTGGGACAGGTCCTTGCGCAGCTTGGCCGGGCCGACGCCGGCCGCGGCGGCGAGTTCGTCGGAACTGACCGTGGCCAGCCCGGTCTCGGCCAGCGTGCTCAGCGCGCGCAGGTACACCGGAAGGCGCGCCACGGTGGCCTCGGGGATTCCCTGGCGCAGCGGGCGCGTCGTGGTCACCAGCCGGGCCGGTCTCTGCGTGGCCACGGGCGGACGGACTCCTTGTCGATGGGGGACCTGGCCAGCCTAAGGTTTGTGAACGAATGCACAAAGTCGGCGGCTCGGTCGGCACGGCCCACGGACGCCGGAGGCTGGAGGCTGGAGGCTGGAGGCTCAGGAGCGGGACGACCAGCGCCGCACCCCGGCCAGCGCGTCCCGCAGCCGCTGCTCGTCGACGTGCCAGTAGCCGTGCTGCCGGCCGTCGACCAGGATCACCGGGATCTGCTCCCAGTACGCCTTCTTCAGAGCGGGGTCGTCGTCGATCGAGAGCTTCTCCCAGTCCGCCCCGGTGTCCGCGGCGACGCGTTCGATCACCACCTGGGCGTCGTCGCACAGGTGACATCCCGGTTTGCCGATCAGGGTGATCCGCGCCATCCGACCAGGGTAATCCCGGCGCGGATACAGTGACGGCCATGGCCAGGGGTGATCGCGGCGATCCGAACGCCGTGCCGGCGGGCGACGGCGTGGGGGACGCCGCTGCCGAGGTCGAGCAGGCGCTCACGGTGCCGCCCGATCCGCTGATCGCCGCCTTCTTCGACGTCGACAACACGATCATGCGCGGCGCCTCGATCTTCCAGATGGCGCGGGGGCTCTACCGGCGCAAGTTCCTCACCTGGCGCGACATCGCGCACTTCGCCTGGCAGCAGATCAGCTTCCTGATCCGTGGGGAGAACCTGGACCACGTCCAGGACGTGCAGGCCAAGGCCCTGTCCTTCGTCGCCGGGCACAGCCAGGCCGAGCTGCGCGCGGTGGGCGAGGAGATCTACGACGAACTGATGGCCGACAAGATCTGGCCCGGCCCGTACGCCCTGGCCCGGATCCACATGGACGCCGGGCAGCGGGTCTGGCTGGTCACCGCCACCCCGGTCGAGGTGGCCGACGTGATCGCCGCCCGGCTCGGTCTGACCGGGGCGCTGGGCACCGTCGCCGAGCAGATCGACGGCATCTACACCGGCGGCCTGGTCGGCGGCATCATGCACGGCCAGGCCAAGGCCGACGCGGTGCGTGCCCTGGCCGAGCGGGAGGGCCTGGACCTGGCCGCCTGCGCCGCCTACAGCGACTCGGCCAACGACCTGCCGATGCTCTCCCTGGTCGGCCAACCGGTCGCGGTCAATCCCGACAAGCGACTGCGGGCCCACGCGAAGGCACATGGCTGGCAGATCCGTGACTTCCGCACCGGCCTGAAGGCGGCCCGGATCGGCATCCCGCTGGCCGCCGTGGTCGGCGGCGCGGTGGGAGCGGCGATGGGCGCGTCCTCGGTCAAGCGCCGGCTGCGCGGCCGTCGGGTGCTCTGACCCACTCCCGCCCCACGCCTCCGGCTCTCTCCCCCGCGATGATCAGGGCCAGATCGATGTTTCCACCCAGCTGGGGGGTGGAAACGTCGATCTCGCGCCGATCTCCCGGAGGAACAGGCCGTCAGAAGAAGACCGAATGGCGCTGCACCAGCAACTGGTAGAGCGTCTGCTGGATGGTCTGGCGCACCTGGTCGGTGAGGTCGAAGACCAGCATGGGGTCGTCGGCGGCGTTCGGCCCGTACTCCTGGGTGATCACGGGCGCGCCGAACTCGATCAGCCACTTGCTCGGCAGCGGGATCGCCCCGAGCAGCCCGAGCAGCGGGAAGGTCGGCGTGATCGGCGCGTAGGGAAGCCCGAGCAGCCGGGCCACCAGCGGCATGTTGCCCAGGATCGGGTAGGTCTCCTCCGAGCCGACGATCGAGCACGGCACGATCGGGGTCCTGGTGCGCAGGGCGGCCGAGACGAATCCGCCGCGGCCGAAGCGCTGCAGCTTGTACCGCTCGCTGAACGGCTTGCCGATGCCCTTGAACCCCTCGGGCCATACCCCGACGATCTCTCCCGCGGCGAGCAGTCGTTCGGCGTCGGCGCTGTTGGCCAACGTCGCCCCGGCCTTGCGGGCGACCTCGCCGAGGACCGGGGCCTGGAAGACGAGATCCGCGGCGAGTGGGCGCAGGTGACGGTGCTGGGGATGCTCGTCGTGCAGGGCCACCTGCATCATCACCGAGTCCAGCGCGATCGCCCCGGCATGGTTGGCCACGATCAGGGCACCACCGGTGGCGGGGACGTTGTCGATCCCGCGCACCTCCACCCGGAACCAGCGCCGGTAGAGCACCCGGAACAGGGCCAGGAAGATCGTGTCGTTGAGCTCGGGATCGAAGCCGAAATCGTCGACGGCGTAGTCGCCGGTCAACCGGCGGCGCACGAACTCGAGGATCGCGGTGATCTTGGCCTGGAGTTCCCCGGGCGGTGGGGCCGATTCCAGGAGGTCCGCGATCTGCACACCGGCCTCGGTCGCCAGGTCGGTGACGGCCACCAGTCGCTTGCCCCCCGAGGTACGGCGGGCCGCCGGTGCCTTGCGGGCGGGCGGCGCCGGTAGGGCGGAC
>JBAPWU010000068.1:0-10881 GCA_049283855.1 Kineosporiaceae bacterium | reverse complement strand
GTCATGGTCACCGCAACGATCCCCCCGGCGGCCAGCGCGCGGGCCAGCGGGGTCAGGCCGGAGGGGTCCGCGCTCACCCAGGCGCCTCCGGGCACCAGCACGACGACCGGAGCCGTCGCCGCCCCGGTCGGCAGGTGGAGGTCCGCGGCCAGTCCCGGGAGGTAGTCCGCGGTCACCACGGGTTTCGCGTTCGGATCCAGGGGTGGCTCCTCGTCGGACCCGCACGCGCCCATCAGCACCAGCGCGGCCGTGACGGCGATCGCCAGCAGCCCGCGCGCACCGCGCACCATGGCCTCAGCCTGCCCGTCCTGGCCCGGGCCCGGACGGGGTCCTACGTCATCCGGGCCGCGGTGGCGTCCGGTGCGCGATCGTCGCCGCGGGGCGGTCCTGCGCGGACCTGGTCGCGGAAGGCCTCGACGGATTCCTCGGGCCACGCCGGCGAGACCTGCCACCAGGTGACCCCGAAGGATGCGAGCTCGTCGGCCTGGCCTCGCGCCTCGGCGACGTCGTTGGGCATGAAGCCGGTGTAGACGGCATCGAACGGTGCGTCGGTCGACCGGTGCTCGAGGGTGTAGGCCACGATCGCCCGCATGTCCTCGACCGTCGGCAGCATCTGCTCACCGGCCATGATCGGGACCACGCCGTCCCAACGGGCGGCTCGGCGGAACGGTGCCCGGTGCGGCCAGGACCCCGCGACCCAGATCGGCACCCGGGGGCGCTGGACCGGACGGGGCGCGAACAGCACGTCCTGGAGCTGGAAGTGGGCACCGTCGTGGGTGAACGCCGCGCCGGTCTGCAGGCCGGTCACGATGTCGAGCCCCTCGTCCAGGATCCCGGCCCGGGTCGCGGCGTCCTCCGACTCCCCGAACACGCCGAACTCCTCGTGCGGCGGGAACCCGAGACCCACACCGAGCACGGCCCGGCCGCCGGACAGGTGATCCAGGGTGACGACCTGGCGGACCACCTGCCACGGCCGGCGGCGCGGCAGCGGCGTGACCATCGGGCCCAGGCGCACCCGCTGCGTCGCCAGCGCCACGGCGGTCAGGACCGCCCACGGGTCGGCGACCTCGTTGCCGTTCCAGCCCAGAAGATGGTCCCAGACGAAGACTCCGTCCCAGCCGGCCTCCTCGGCGTCCCGCGCGATCTCCGCGACGAACCGGACCTGCTGGAAGGGGCCGAAGTTCGGAATGCTGAGCGCATAGCGCATCCGCCCAGACTAGTGAGGTGCGCTGCCCGTCAGGCGGTCAGGCGGTCAGGCGGTCAGGAGGGTCGCGAGGTTCAGGCCGACCTGGTGCCTGCTGCCGTCGGGGCGCACGACGATCCCGGAGCGTTCGGGGAGCCCGACCACGACGGCGTCGGCGGGCAGCACCGTCCGGGCGGCGCGGAGCCATCCGCTCCTGCCGCGGTAGTGCGGAAGGACGAGGTCGACGGCCACCATCGCCAGCGCGGGAACGACGCGCGGCGGCACGGCGGGCAGAACGGTCCAGCGGCACAGCACCATCGCTCCGGCGCTGGCCCCGCTGATCGCGGTCCCGCGGGCGAGGGCCGCCCGCAGGCCGTCGGCATGCGGGGTCAGCGCCTCGAGCAGGCGCGCCGGCGATCCGCCGGGCAGGACGAGCAGGTCCTCCTCGGTCAGCGCGTCGGCGAAGGGCTGCGTGTCGTCGAGCACCGCGACCACGTCACGCGCCCCGAGGCTGCGGTACCAGCGTTCCGCGTTGCGGGCCGCGATCTGCCGCTCCCGGCCGGGCCGGCCGGCGAACGGCGCGACCACGACCCGACGAGGTGTCAGGCCGGGCCGGGCCAGCATCGCGGTGTCCATCGACTCGCACCCCGGCTGGAACTCGGCGCCTCCCTGGAGACACACCTCTGCCGGCATGCGGCCCATCGTCGTCCAGGCGGGCCGCGACCACCACCGGAGCCCGGCCCTGGGTACGGTCATGGCGGGGGGCGTCAGGTGACGCCGCCGATGAGGAGGACCGGTGAAGGTCGCAGTGGTCGGCGCGGGGTTCGTGGGCGCGGCGAGCGCCTACGCCATGGCGATCCGGGGGTCGGCCAGCGAACTGGTGCTGATCGACGTCAACGCCGCCAAGGCGGACGCCGAGGCGCGGGACATCGCGCACGCCACCACGTTCACGGCGCCGGTGCGGGTCAGGGCCGGTGCCTACGCGGACCTCGCCGACGCCAAGGTGGTCGTGATGTCGGCCGGGGTGAACCAGAAGCCCGGCGAGACCCGGCTGGAACTGCTGGAACGCAACGGCGCGATCTTCCGCGACGTGATCCCGCAGATCGTCGCCGGCGCGCCCGAGGCCATCATCCTGGTCTCGGCCAACCCGGTCGACATCATGACCGAGCTCACCGAGCGCATCGCCTACTCCTCCGGAGCCCGGCCGGGATCGGTCCTGGGCACGGGCACGGTCCTGGACACCGCCCGGTTCCGTTCGCTGGTGGGCGCCCACATGGACGTCGACGCCCGGCACGTCCACGGATACGTGTTCGGCGAGCACGGCGACTCCGAGGTGCTGGGCTGGTCCTCATTGGACATCGCCGGGATGCCGGTCGAGGACTTCGCGCAGACCACGGGCATCGCGTGGAACGACGACCTCAAGGCACAGATCACCGAGGAGACCGTCCGGGCGGCCTACAAGATCATTGAAGGGAAGGGTGCGACCTACTACGGCATCGGAGCCCTGACGGCGCGTCTGGTCGAGTCGCTGGTCCGGGACGAGCGCGCGATCTACACCGTGACCGCCACGGTCCCCGAGTACGGCTGCGCGATGGCACTGCCGCGCCTGGTGACCGGCGCCGGTGTCGGCGCCGTGCTCTACCCGCGGATGGGTGCCGGCGAGCGGCTCGCCCTGAACCGGAGCGCCGACGTGCTGCGCAGCTACGCCACCCGGTTGCCCGCACACTGAGCGCGGGTCAACGGGTCACCGCCCGCCAGCACCCCCGACGACGCGGCTCACCTCGGCCTCGGACAGGCTCACCTGCGCAGCGGCGATCCGCACCGCGGGACCGAAGCCGAGGTCATAGATCACCGGCAGCGGCAGGTCGGCCAGGAGGGGGGCCATGTCGTCCGGGGCGGCCGCGGCGACGAGCGGGTCCGGAGGCATCCGTCGCGTGATCGCCCTCCTGTCCCACCTGGGGTTGGCAGGTGCGGGTGCCGGGGGCAGGGTGGAGCCCGCAGCGGCGGGCCCCAGGCCCGCACGCGCCGTCCGCTCGTCGGCGCGGCATCGGAGGAGGAGCCACTATGAGTGCTGACCGTCCGGGAACCCCGCGGCCGGCGCCGGGGCACACCCACGGGCACGACCGGGAGCACGACCATGGTCACGGGCATGACGACGGCGAACACGCTCATCAGACGGGCCTGAGGGGGTGGGTCAGGTCGCTCTGGCGACCCCACAGCCACGACTCGGCCGATGCGGTGGACTCCGCCCTGGAGGCCAGCGCCCAGGGGATCCGTGCGGTGAAGGTCAGCCTGGTGGCCCTCGCCGTCACGGCGGTGCTACAGCTGCTCGTGGTGCTCTACACCGGGTCGGTGGCCCTGCTGGCCGACACGGTGCACAACTTCTCCGACGCACTGACGGCCTTTCCGCTGTGGATCGCCTTCGTGCTCGGACGCCGGGGCGCCTCTCGGCGCTACACCTACGGATACGGTCGGGCGGAGGACCTTGCGGGCGTCTTGATCGTCGCCATGATCGCCTTGTCCGCCGTTCTGGCCGCGTACGAATCCATCCGCCGGCTCCAGGATCCGCGGCCGCTGACCCACGTCGGCGTCGTCCTCGTCGCCGGGCTGATCGGCTTCGCCGGGAACGAACTGGTGGCCCTCTACCGGATCCGGGTGGGGCGCGCGATCGGGTCGGCAGCCCTGGTGGCGGACGGTCTGCACGCACGCACCGACGGGCTGACGTCTCTGGCGGTGGTCGCGGGCGCCCTCGGCGTGCTCGCCGGCTACCCGCTCGCCGACCCGATCGTCGGGCTGGTCATCACGGTGGCGATCCTGGTCGTGCTGCGCAGTGCGGCCGGTGACGTGGGGCGGCGCCTGATGGACGCGGTCGACCCGGCGGTGGTGGACGCCGCCGAGGCGAGCCTGCGCGCGGTCCCCGGTGTTCGGGACGTCGAGGGCATCCAGCTGCGCTGGATCGGGCACCGGATGCGCGCCGAGATCGGCGTGCTCGTGGACCCCGGCCTCAGCGTCGTCGAAGGTCACGCCATCGCGGTGAGCGCCCATCACCGCCTGCTGCACGACATCCCGAGGCTGCTCGAGGCCACCGTCCACGTCAGCCCCGACGGCATGGACCACCACGAGATCCTCGACCACCATCGCTGAGAGTCCTGCAACGGTGCCGGCAGGGCGGTCACCTCGCACCCGCCCGGCCCGCGCCGGCCGGATCAGGGGGCGCTGGTGCCCTCGCGGCCGTAGACGTCCTCGAAGCGGACGACGTCGTCGCGCCACCCCTGGTGCGCGGTGGAGGCCTCCAACACCCGGCTGTCGGTGACCGCAGTGATCCGGTGCACCACCCGTGCCGGGATCAGCATGCGGTCGCCCGGTCCGAGGGTCACCACGTCGAGCCGGGAGGCGTCCGGCCCATGCTCGAGAGTGATCTCACCGTGCTGCACGGCCACGGTCTCGTCCTTGCTGCGATGCATCTGCAGCGACAGGACACCCCCTGCCGTGATGTGCAGGATCTTGCCGACGTACTTCCCCTCGCTGACCGCGAAGACCTCCTCGTGCCCCCAGGGCTTGTCCACGCGCTCGACGCGCTCGACCCGTTCGGCGGCGTCGATGCGCGGGGCGGGGGCCCTGGTGGCTCCGTTGGGCTGGGCAGCAGCGCCCGGAATCGCCGTGTGGGAGAAGGGATTCTGGGACGGGGAGTTCATGTGAGGGTCTCTCCTGGCGGGGTTGGGACGGTCGGGTTCTCGGTCAGCCGGTCGAGCAGCTCAGGGAGATCGACCAGGGCGATCCTGATGGTGGAGTCGCTGCAGCCGTAGGGCAGCAGCAGGGTCTGGCCGTGTACGAGTGCCCCGCAGGAGTAGACGACGTTGGGCACGTAGCCGTCCCGCTCGTCCGGGGCCGGCCTCAGCAGCGGCTGCGCCAGCCGGCCGATGACCCGCCAGGGGTCGTCCAGGTCGAGCAGCAGCGCCCCGATCGAGTAGCTGCGCATGGCGCCGACGCCGTGGGTGAGCACCAGCCAACCCTGCGGGGTCTCGATCGGCGAGCCGCAGTTTCCCAGCTGGATCAGCTCCCAGGGCTGCTCGGGGGCCTGGACCTGCCGGACGTCGTGCCAGCCGTAACCGTCCGCGGAGACGGCGATCGCGTTGTTCTCCCGGTCCCAGCGCGACAGGGCCAGGTGGTGGCCCCCGACCAGGCGGGGGAAGAGGGCCATGCCCTTGTTCGTGGCCGCCCGTCCGGTGAACGCGCTGGCGCGGAAGGTGAGGAAGTCGTCGGTCTCGAGCCGGCGGGAGACGATCCCTGACCCGTCGTAGGCGGTGTAGGTGGCCAGGTAGGTCGACGCGCCCCGGTCGTCGGTGAAGCGCACGAACCGTGCGTCCTCGATCCCGTGGCTCTCCACGGGGGCCGACGGGGTCAGCACCCGATCCGACAACGGGATGCCGGCCGGGAAGCCGACCGTGTACGAGGACGTGGCCACCAGCCTCAGGCAGTCGAGCGTCTCGCCGATGTTGACCCGGGTCAGCTGCTGATCCTGAAGCTCGGCCAGGGCGCCGTCGAGCGCGTCGAGCGTGAACTGGGGCGCCAGCGCATCGAGGACGAAGGTCAGGCTCCCCGGGTCGACGTCGGAGGCAGTGGCTTCGATCCGGAACCGCTCCCGATCGAGGAGGGAGTCGCGTGGCTCACCCTCCATGGCATTCCCGGACGGCCGGTCGACGGTGACGGTGGCGGTCCGCGCCGTGCCGGGGCCGAGCACTCCGCTGCCGAACACGATGCTCGACAGGTGACCCTCGCCGACGGCCCGGGCGCTCATCAGGAACCGCAGGCTGCCCGGGGCGACGTCCTGCTCGGGATGCGCGACCACGGAGGGGTTGAACAGAGCCGCGGACTGATGGGCGTACTCCTGGGTGAAGTACGCCCCGATCAGCCGGCGCCGCTCGGTCGACAGCTCCTCGGAGCCCTCGACCCGGTGCGCCAGCGCCGCGAAGTGCGCGTCGAGGATCCGGTCGAAATGCCGATGCCGGGAGCCGAACCCGGCCATGATCTCGGCCAGCTCCTCCTCGACCTCGCCCTCGCCGAGCGCGAGACATCGCTGGACGACGCCGGCCGCCCGGGATACCCCGGTGGTGGTGGGCTCCTGACCGGGCAGGAAGATCTTCGCGATCACCCGGCTCGGATCGGGTCGCAGCACGACGTCGGTGCGGCGCACGAAGACCGACGTCATCGGCGGGCCGGGACGAGTCGCGCCGCGTGCTGCAGCGTGGAGATCAGCGCGAGGGTCGATTCGGCGCCCTGGTTCTCGTTGCAGCCGTGGCGTTCCAGACCGTCGCGGCAGCCACCGGATGCCGGGTCGAGCAGGGGCAGACCGAGATCGTTCTCCCCCTGGAACCACGCGGCCGCCCGTCCGACCGCCCGGGCCCAGCGCGGATCGCCGGTCAGTTCGAACGCCCGGGCGCAGGCGTCGGCCAGGGACGCCACCTCGATCGGCTGCTGGTCGAACCCGGGACGTGGCTCCCCGCGGCCCCAGCCCCCGGTCGGGGTGACCGAGAGGTGACCCCCTACCGTCTCGACATCCAGGAGCCAGCCGAGCAGCTGCAGGCCGTCCCGCACCAGCGAGGCGTCGTTGAGGGCGTCGCCGGCGGCCAGCAGCAGGTCGGGGATCACGGCGTTGGCGTAGGTCAGTCGTCGTTCCGGCCACGGCCACGCCGGATCCGGCCCGGGTCGCCCGACGGCCAGGGCCGCGTCGGCGAGGAGCCGACGAGCCTCCTGGTGACCGCAATCGACGCGCAACACCTCGGCGGCGCCGAGGCCGGCGAACGCCATCGCCCTGGGCCACGGCGAGCGCTGACCCACACCGAGGTCGAACCGGGCCAGCGCCCGCTCAGCCAGGTCCTCGTCGTGGCTGCGCGAGGCCGCGGTGCCCAGCCCCCACAGCGCGCGGCCCCAGGAGTCCTCCACGCCGGCCTCGCCGCTCCAGGTGCCGTCGACATCACACCGGTTGACCACCCGGCCGTCCGGGGACTGCGAGAGGGCCACGAACTCCAGGTAGCGCCAGGCCAGTTGGCCGAGTTCTCCGGCAACGGCCGGCTCTCGGGCCGCGCGGGTCAGCACGATCAGCCCGCGCGCGACGTCGTCCACGCAGTAGCCGTGCTCGGGCCGGGGAAGCCGGTGCAGCGCGTGCTCGAACAGTCCGGTCTCGTCGGTCATCGCCAGCACGTGGGCGAACATCGGTCGGTCGGGCTTCACGCGACCACCGCCAGGGCGCTGTCGGGGGCGAGCGGCTGACCCTCGGATCCCACCGGCAGCCCACCGCACAACGCAGCGCCCAGCGCGAGATATCGGCCGGCGACCGCCTGCCAGGACAGGTCGGGGGCGATCGACTCGGCCTGTCGGCACATCCCGTCCGCCAGACCGGGCTCGGTCAGGACACGTCGCAGCGCGTCCCCGATGGCCGCCGGATCCCGTTGCGCCACCAGCAGGCCCGCGCCGTCACTGAGCAGTTCCACGGCGTGCGGGAAACGACTGGAGACGACCGGCCGCCCCGCGGCCACCGCCTCGATCAGCACCCCGGAGGTGACCTGTTCGCGGGAGTCGTAGGGCAGCAGCACGACATCGGCGGCGCGCACCAGCCGGTGCAGCCGCTCGGGGTCCAGGTAACGGTCATCGAAGATCACGCTGTCTGAGACCCCCGCGGCGAGGGCCGCAGCCTCCAGGCCGCGGCGGTAGCGCTCGCCCTCGCGCTCCAGCACCCGGGGGTGGGTCTGCCCGGCGACCACGTACACCGGGGAGGGATCGAGGTCCTGCAGCAGGGCCAGCGCCTCGATGCCCCACTCGATGCCCTTGCCCTCCCCGAGCAGGCCCCAGGTGAGGATGAACGGACGCCGGTGCACCGCTGTGGGCCGGCGACGGGCTCCGGTCACCAGTTCGTCGGCTGCTCCGTGGGGGATGACGTGGACGGTCTCGGGGTCGGCGTCGTAGAACTCGATCACCCTGCGCTGGGCCGTCTGGGTCATGGTCACCAGCACGTCGGACGCCCTGACCACGGCCTGCAGGACCTGACGCTGGTGGTGGGAGGGCTCGGCCAGAACGGTGTGCAGAACCGTGATCACCGGAACCTCGACCCCGTCCAGGACGGCGATCACGTGGTCGCCGTCCGCCCCCCCGAAGATCCCGTACTCGTGCTGGACCACGACCACGTCGTACCCGTTGAGGACCGCCGCGGTCTCCGCGGCGGACGCCGCGCTGCTGGTCACCAGGTGGTGGGCCACGCCGGGCAGGAGGGGCTGGCGCGGCTCGTCGAGGACCCGGACCACGTCGATCTCGGCTCCGTGCCCGAACATGCCGGTGATCAGGGAGTGGGTGAAGGACGCGAGGCCACACGCGGTGGGGGGGTAGGTGCTGACCATCGCCCATCGCGGGGACACGGAGGTACCAGGACCGAACGGCATGCAGAGCCTCCAGGCTCGAGTGCAGGGCCGCGATCGACCCTGTCAGGCCCGACGACGGGGCCGTTGGCGATGCCAGCTCATCACCGTGCGGTGCAGCTCCGCTGCAACACCGTTCCTGAGCAATCACGGTACGACTGGCTCCAGGAGCCGACGTCAGGATTGACGCTCCGCCCGCCCCCTGAGAGGGGATCGCTATGGCCACCGTAGCAGTCGTTCGTGTCCAGCGGGTTTCGGGCCCTCCTCGCCGCTACCGGCCGGAGCCCGCCAGGAGGTCCGTGTAGACCGTCAGGTAGTCCGCCACCATCCGGTCGACGCCGAACCGGGCCGCTGCCCGGGCCCGGACGCCCCCGCGGTCCAGCCGGGTCGCCCGGTCGACCGCTGCGACCGCCGTGGCGACGTCCTCGGCGAGGAACCCGGTGACGCCCTCGTCCACCACTTCGGGCATCGATCCGCGCCGGTAGGCCACCACCGGGGTGCCGCAGGCCATGGCTTCGACCACCGAGAGGCCGAACGGCTCCTCGAAGTCGATGGGGTGCAGCAGGACCGCGGCCGAGCCGAGAACATCGGCGCGTTGCTGTGGGCCGACCGAGCCGAGGAAGACCACGGCGTCGCCGTCGATGTGCGGTTGCACCCGCTCGGCGAAGTAGCGCTCGTCCTGGACGATTCCGCAGATCACCAGCCGGAGGCCCAGCGCCCGGGCGATCGTGATCGCCTCTGCCGTCCCCTTGTCCGGATGGATCCGTCCGAAGACCACCGCCTGCTCCCCCGGGCTGGTGCCCAGAGGCAGTTCCGTCAGATCGACACCGTGGTAAACCGTTGCCACGTAATCGAGTTCACTCGACCGGTCGGAGTCCGAGATCGCCACGTAGGCCGATCCGGCGCGGGCGTAGGCGGGCAGGATCGCCGGTCCGCTGAACCCGTGGATGGTGGTGAGCATGGGCGCCCGCGCATGCTCCGAGAAGGCCAGCGGCAGCCAGTCCAGCTGGTTGTGCACCAGATCGAACTCGCCCGACCTGGCCAGTGCGTGCGAGACGTGCATGGCCTCCCAGACCCGTCCGTCCATCGCGGGCTGCTCCGCATATCCCTGCGGGCAGATCCCGTCGAGGGTCGCGGCCGTGAGCGAGTCGAGGGTCGCGAACAGCGTGACGTCGACCCCCCGGGCCACCAGGCCCTCGGTCAGGAGGCTGGTCACCCGCTCCCACGGACCGTAGTGACGCGGCGGGGTGCGCCACGCGACGGGGCCGAGCATGGCGATCTTCACCGGGCCCACCGTACGGGACGGCACGGCGCTCCCACTGCGACCCGCAATCGCCGCCAGGTGACCCGGCCGGATCCTGCCGTCGGCGCCCACGAGGCGGTGATCGAGCCTGTGCCGGATCTCGGACGGGTTGCCGGTCACGCCATCCGGTGCTCGAGGTACTGCACGAGCCCCTCGACCGAGTCGACCGTCAGGTAGTCGCTCTCCGGCACCACGACCCCGGTCAACGCGGCGATGTTCTCCACGACCGCCAGGAAGTCCAGCGAGTCCAGATCGAGCGCCTGACGCAGGCTCTCGCGTGGACCCACGGCCTCCAGGTCCGCCTCGGGGGCAACGCGTGACACGGCGGTCAGCAACGCGTCGTACGCCTGGGATGTGATCACAGTTCCTCCGGTCGCTGGAGCAGATCGGTCACCGCGGTGAGGTAGAGGCCGCCGATGTGGCCGTCCGTGGCCCTGTGGTCGGCGGACAGGGTGGCGGTGACGACGGGCCGCACGGTGAGCATCCCGTCGACGGCCGCGGGGCTCTCGATCACGCGACCGAACCCGACGAGGGCGACCTGGGGCGGGTAGATGACGCCGAACACCGCCTCGACCCCGCGGTCGCCCAGGTTGGTCACGGTCAGCGTCCCGTCGGTCATCTCCGACCCGCGCAGTCGGCCACCACGGGCGCGGGTGACCAGGTCCCGCAGCGCCGCCATCAGTTCGTCCACCGTGAGGAGGTCGGCGTCGTGGATCGCGGGCGCGATCAGGCCCCCCTGACGCAGGGCCACGGCCACTCCCAGGTGAACGTGGTCGGCGGGGACGAAGGCATCCTCCACCCAGAACCCGTTGAGGCTCGGCACCGTGCGGGCCGCGAGGGCCGAGGCCTTGAGCAGCAGTGCCGCCGGGACCAGGCGGCGGCCGACCTCGCGCTCGGCGTTCTCGGCCGCCAGGAAGGACATCGCCGCGGCGAGGTCGACGGTGGTGCTGAGGTAGTAGTGCGGCACCTCGCGCTTGGACCGGGCC
>JBAPWU010000067.1:0-10450 GCA_049283855.1 Kineosporiaceae bacterium | reverse complement strand
GGTAGTCGACGGTGCCTGTGCGAACGAAGCCGGCCTTCTCCAGTACGCGGCAGCTCGGGGTGTTCTCGGCGGCGGCGTAGGCCCAGAGGCGGCGGACGGCGGCGTGGTCACGGTGCCAATCCACCAGTGCTGCGGCGATCTCGGTGGCCAAGCCCTGTCCCCAGCGGTCTCGTCTGAGGGTGCACCCCAGTTCGCGGTCCTCGCCGTGTTCCCCGAACCCGGCGCGACCTACCAGGTGCCCCTGATGGTCCGCCAGGCGCCACTTGGTCCAGCCCCGCCGGGCCTGTTCGGCGCGGTAGGTGGCGATGAGCTCTGTGGTCTCGTCCTTGGTCTCGGGTCGGCCGTGGCGGACGAAGCGCATGGTCATCGGGTCGGAATGCACGGTCAGCACGTCGCTGACGTCCTCGGGTGACCACGTCGTCAGGACGAGTCGTGGCGTGGTCAGGATCGTCGTCTGTGGCACTGACCGAGTATCCGTCAACGGCGCGATCGCGGCCCGCCCGAGAAGACGCCCCACATCCTCTCGGCCCGACCCGGCGGCGTTCCTGCCGCCCGACTTCGTCCGCGTCACCCTCGGCGTCCTCGCCTCCAGCTTCGACATGACCCGGGTCCTGGACGGCGGACTCCTGATCGCCCGGCTCCCGAAAGGACAACTCGGGGAGGACACCGCCACGGCGGGCGCCGAGACTGCTGCCGACCATGATCGCGGGCACACCCTCGGTCGCGCGTTGGATGCCTGCCGTCGGTGTGGTGGCGCTTGGAATGCTGATCAGCCCTCCGTGGGGTGCAGTCACCCGCCGCGGACGGTGGGCTGGCGACCAGGCACTCGGAACAGGACCACCGCGACGGCCAGTAGCCAGGCGCACCAGGCGATGTACCCGGCGAAGTTGGTGAGGCTGGCGGCCTCGACGACCGGGATCACCACGCCGGTGGCGATCAGCCCGGCGGCGGCGTACCCGATGAAGGCGAGCCAGCGGGGCAGCACCGACCGGCTCAACGCGATCACGACGAGCACGGTGAACGTCGCGGTGAGCGCGTAGCCGAGGGTCTCCCCGATCGCCTTGCCGAGCAGGGTGTGCCACAGCTCGAAGCGGTCCTCGGCGTCGGCACGCAGGGCCGGGTCAAGGGCGTCGTCGCTGATGCCCGGGACCAGGGTCACCCAGCGCTGCAGGCCCACGACCTGGACGGTGGCGGCGGCGATCCCGACCCCGGCGATCCAGTGGCCGAGGCGTCCGCCGGCGATCCGGCCGAGCCAGATGCCGGCCGGGGCCATCAAGGCCGCGCTGACGGTGAGGACGAGGAACCAGCCCATCACCGCGCCCTGGTGCTCGCGGAAGAGGGCCAGGATGTCGGCGGTCGGCTCCTCGAGGATCTGGGGGTACTCGAAGACCGAGCCGAGCACCGTGAAGCCGGCGATGGCCAGGCCCGAGGCCAGGGCCAGGGCGGCGCCGGCACGACGGGCGGTCGCCCGGTCGGGGGTGTGGACGGTGGTGTTGTCGATGGTGGTCATGGCGTGCTCCTGCGAGTGGAAGGTGGGGTGGTCAGTGGACGGAGACGGCGGCGCGGTCGGCGTACCAGGCGAGCGTGGTGGTGAGTGCCTCGTCGAGCGGGGTGGCCCGGTCGCCGAACGCGGCGCGGAACGTGCCGTCGTCGACGACCCACGGGTCGGTGAACTGGTAGAGCGTGTGCAGGTACTCCCGCATCTCCGGCTTGACCAGCCCGAGCGTCCGCAGGGTCAGGCGGCCGGCGGCCAGGAGGCGCGGCTTGTGGCCGGCCAGCTCGTAGACCCGCTCGACCACCTGACGGGTGGTGCGGGTCTCGGCCACCGGGAGGTGCCAGACCTGCCCGGTGGTCCCGGGCGCGGTGCCCAGGGTGATCAGGGCGGCGGCCACGTCGGGGGTGTAGGAGTAGCTGTGCGGCTGGGCCGGGTCGCCCAACACCTGGGCCGTCTTGCCGGCCAGGGCGGCCCCGAAGACCGTCGCGCCGAGTGCCGAGCGCATCGCGCCCGGACCGAAGTAGTCCGAGGCGCGGCCGATGACGACCTCGACCTCGCCGGCGGCGTGGGCGGCGAGCAGTTCATCGGTCATCGCCGCCCGGGTGGCGGACTTCGCCGAGGTCGGGTTGGCGGCCATCGTCTCGACCAGCGGCCGGCCCTCGGGCGGGCCGTAGGCGTAGAGGTTGTCCAGGACGACGAGCCGGGCGCCGGCGCTTGCGGCACCCGCGAGGACGCCCCGCTGGAGCGGCGGGAACTCCTGGCTCCAGCGGTCATAGTTCATCGCGTTGAGGCAGAAGTAGACGACGTCCGCGCCGGCACAGACCTGGCTGGTGAAGGCGGGGTCGGCAGCGTCCCCACCGACAACCGACGCACCGGGGAAGGTGCCGCGACCGTTGCGGTTCACGGCGACGACATCGTGGCCGGCGGCGACCAGCTGCTCGACGAGGGGGTGGCCGACCTGGCCGGTACCGAAGACCACGTGGCGCATCAGGAGCTCTTCTCTGTGAGGAAACGGGTGTGGAGGAGGACGGGCATGACGACGGTGAGCAAGGTGACGGTGACCGCGCCGGCGGCACCGAAGACGGTGAACTGTTCCTCGACCTGGACGCCGACCGCCGTCGTCACGAACCAGCCGATCGACCATGCCACGGCGAGGTACCCCGGCCACAGGAACGCGACCGACCCGGCCCGGCGGACAAGCACCAGGGACTGCGCGGCCCCGACGGCCAGGCCCGAGATCGCGCCCTGGAGGACCAAGTCACCCAGACCGGTCCGGAAGTCGACGACCGAGGCGCCGACCGCGAGTCCGGTGGCAAGCCCAGCGGCCGTGGCGAGGACCCAGGTGAGGACGTCACGGCGGTCGAACCTCATGGCGAGGGCCTGGACGATACCGAGGACGGTGCCGGTGAGCACCCCCCCGGTGATTGCGGCGAACGTCGTGTCGACGGGACCGCTCAGGACCATCGCGGTGAGGCCGCCGACGGGGAACCCGACGAAGGACACCATCCAGCGGGCGACGGTGCGCGCCCTCGACGGGCGGACGGTGCTCGGCTGTGCGGTGCTGAGCTGGGACATGGACTTCTCCTTCTGGTCAGTGCCGGTCCTTCTGGTCAGTGCCGGGGCACGGGCTGGCCGGCGATCCACGCCGCCAGCAGGTGGTCGGGGTGGTCCGCGAGGTGGTCGCGGACCAGGACGTCGAGCAGGGACGTGTTGCCCTCCAGGTGAGTCTCGGCCAGGACCACGAGCTGGCGCTCGCGGGTGCCAGTGGCCAGCTCGGCCGCACGGGCGAGGTGGCCGGCGTCGCGGGCGAGCATCGCCGCGGCGACGAGGACGGACGCCGAGTCAGTCATCGGAGCCAGGGCGAGGACCTCGGCCGCGGCACGAGGGTCACCGCCGACGACGCGGTGGAGGAGGACGGTCTGATCGGTGGGCACAACCCGACAGTGGACCGGCGCGCTGACGGCGCGCTGACGGCCGGCTGACGATCCCGGTGACGACGCCGGTGGCGGCCTCCCGGAACGGCCCTAGGCTCGGACGGTGCTGACGGTTTGCGTGCTCGGGACCGTCGAGGTCTTCCGGGACGGCGTAAGGCTTGACCTGCCCGCGGGCAGGACCTCCGAGCTGCTGGCCCGGCTCGCCCTCGCGGCGGGTTCGCACGTCCGCGCGGACGCGCTCATCGAGGACCTGTGGTCGACGCCCACCGGGCGCAACACCCTGCAGTCGAAGGTGTCCCAGCTGCGCCGGGCGCTGGGCGACAGGGACCTGGTCGTCGGCACCCAGGACGGCTACACCCTGGCCCTCGACCCCGCTGCCGTGGACGCCGTCCGGGTCGTCGAGATCGCGGCGCAGGCCGCCGAGGCCCGGGGCACGGGTGACCCGGCCGCGGCTCTGGAACGAACGCGCGAGGGGCTTGCACTGTTCCGGGGCGAGGTGCTCGTTGCCACCGGTGACTGGGCGGCCCCGCACCGCACCCGGCTGGAGCAGGTGCAGCTGGGCCTGGTCGAGGACGCGATGGCCGCCCGGGTCGAGCTCGGCGCCGGCAGCGAGGTCGTCGGCGAGCTGGAGTCCCTGGTCGGACAGCACCCGCTCCGCGAGGGCCTGTGGACCTCTCTCATCACCGCGCTGTACCGGGCCGGCAGGCAGGCCGAGGCGCTGGCGGCGTACAGAGAGGTACGACGGGCACTGGTCGACGAGCTCGGCATCGAGCCGGGGCCGGCCCTGCGCTCGCTGGAGCGACTGGTCCTGCAGCAAAGCCCGAACCTGGACGTTGGGTCGTCTCCCCAGGCGATCGGTGTCCCCGGCAACCTGCCGGCGCCGGCAGCGCCGCTAGTCGGTCGTGCCCAGGACCTGGAGGGCCTGGTCACCACGATGGACGAGCACCGACTCGTGACCGTGGTGGGCACGGCCGGGGTGGGCAAGACCCGGCTCGCCACCGAGGCCGGCCGCGGGCTGACGGCGCCGGGCGGGGTCTGGCTGGTGCGTCTGGACGCCGTCGACGCGTCGGCCGCGCTGCCCCGGGTCGTGGCCGAGACCCTGCACGTCTCGGGTGGCGAGCACGCGCTCCACGAGCGGCTCTCCGGGGCCGGGACGGTCCTGCTTTTCGACAACTGCGAGCACGTCGTCGCGCCGGTGGGCGCGTTGGTCCGGTCCCTGCTGGACGCGGTGCCGCAGCTGCGCGTGCTCGCGACCAGCCAGGTGCCGCTGGGCCTCGAGGACGAGCACGTCCACCCGCTCGAGCCCCTCACTCAGGACCAGTCCGTAGCGCTGTTCACCCGCCGGGCCCGGGAGATGCGGCGCCAGCTCGTGCTGGACGCCGATACGGTCGCCGCCGTCGAGGAGGTGTGCCGGTCCTTGGACGGCCTGCCGTTGGCGATCGAGCTCGCGGCCTCGCGGGTGCGGTCGCTGTCGGTCCGCGACATCGCGCGGCGCCTCGACGACCGGTTCGTGCTGCTCCGCGATCCCACCAGCCAGCAGCAGGAGCGCCGCCGGGCGTTGGCCGGGGCGATCGCCTGGAGCTACGAGCTGCTGTTCCCCGACGACCGGCGTGGGCTGTGGGCGCTCTCCTGCTTCGCCGGCGACGCGTCCCTGGACGCGACCGAGCGCGTGCTCACCGCGCTCGGGGTGCCCCGCGACTCGGTGCTCGACACGATCAGCCGGTTGGTCGACCGGAGCCTGGTCAGGGTCGAGAACGCCGAGGCCGGCGGCGTGCGCTACCGGCTGCTCGACTCCATCCAGGCCTTCGCCGCGGCACGGTTGGAGGAATCCGGTGACGCCGCCTCAGCCGCGGCTGCGCACGCCTCGTGGTACGCCGCGACCGCGGCCTGGTGCGACGAACACGTCCGTGGCGACAGCCAGCCCGAGTGCCTGGCGATCACGCGGGCGGAGCGCGCGAACGTCGACGTCGCGCTGGCCTGGTGCGCCGCGCACGATCCCGGACTGGGGCTGCGGATCGCGAACGGGTTCGGCTGGACGTGGGTCGTGCTGGGCGACGGCCCGGCTGGTGCCATCCGCGTCCGCCAGGCGTTGACGGCCGAGGCCCCGACGCGCGAGCGGGCCACTGCTCTCCTCCTGGCCGGCTGGCTGGAGGCCTCGGCCGGCAACGTCGCGCTCGCCGAAGAGGACCTCGACGGTGCCGCCGACCTGGCCGCGGGGTTGGACGACTCCGTGCTCGTCGCCGACGTCGAGCGCCACCGGGCCTTCCTCGCCAGCCAGCAGGGGCGGCCCGACCGAGTGCTGTCCCACGCGGCGGCCAGCCTGGCGACGTACCGGCCACGCGACCTGCCGTGGCGCACAGCCGCCGGCCTGCTGCTCTCGGCGTACGGCTCCCTCATGGTCGGCGACACGGCGGCCGCGACCCGAGATGCCACCGAGGCGGTCGGCGCCCTCGGACCGATCGGCGACTCGTGGGGGATGGTGCATGCGGAGGCCATGCTGGGCGGGATCGCCCAGGCCGAGCATCGGTACGACGACGCAGCGCGCGCTCTCGCGCGGGCCGCCGACGAGTCCGCCACCATGGGCTTCCTCGGCCAGGCCGCCCTACACCGCGCCACCCTGGCGCGCGTCCAGCAGCGCCTCGGCGATCCGGCAGCAGTCGCCTCCTTCGAGCAGGCGATCCGGGACGCGCTCTCCGTCGGGGACGGGCGACTCGCCGCCACGGCCCGGCTCAACCTGGCTCGGCTCCTGCGCGGCGTCGGCCAGGGCGCCGACGCGGTCGCGCTGCTCGAGGAGAACGAGCGGTGGTACGGCTCCGCCGGTGGCGGCGACTTCGCCCTGCTCACGCACTGCGTGCTGGCTGCCGAGCGCGACGACGACCACACGCTGCGGTCGGTGCTGGACGAGGCCCGGGCCACCGGCAACCTGGAGGTGCAGGTCTTCGCCCTCGACGCCCTCGCCCGGTTGGCGGCCGAGTCAAACGACCGCGAGAACTCGGGCGACTTGCTCGCCGAGTCAGACCGCCTCGCCGGTCAAGTCGCCCACGTCGTCGACAAGAGCGACCGCATCGACGCGGCCGCTGCACTCAAAGTCAGGTGGTAGGCCGCAGCCCGCCTCGACCAGCTGATGGCCAAGCAGCTCAGCAGGAGCCTCATCGTCTGCGCGAGGGCGCGGCCGGCCGGGGTCGACGCCCTCGATCGCCGCGCTGACCAGCGGCAAGCCCTTCGTCGCCGCTCCCACGGTGGCGGCTGGCGACCATGCAGCGGCCAAAGGGTGCGGGCAGTACCGAGCGGTTAGCCTCTCGGCGTCCAACACCCTCAGGGTGTTGGACGAGGTCGTTCATGTCCCCGCGGGCGTTCGCCGAGCTTCGGCCCACACCACGCGGATCTGCGCTCAGCCGCGTGGGTCCTGCTGACGAATCTCTGGCGAAACGTCTCGATGCCAGTTCCCATGTCTCGGGAAGTGGCACTTGACCTGCAGTGATGTGATGGTGGGCGATACCAGGATTGGACTGTAGGTGGAGAGGCTGGCCGCGTTCGGTAGGCGCAGTCGGCTCTTCGTCAGTGTCCGTCTACTACCGTGATCGCGAGAGATTACCTGGCCGGAGCTCAGGCAGGTGGGTCGTCGCGTGCCGGGTGGCTGCCGGTCAGGTCCGTTGCTCGACGAGGGGCGAGTTGTGGGCTATCCCTCGGGGCTCTTGGGTGCCGCCGCCTTCTTAAGGCGTTTGCGGGCGCCGACGGCTTCGGCGACAGGGACAAGCTTGCTGGCCTTGCCGAGCCCACGGGTTGGCACGTTGGTATAGATCGCCTCGTATTCGCCACCGCGAACCAGGAATGTCTCGTGCCAGATACCCGAGCGGCCACCCTTGCCGACCCGCTTGACGAAGTTTCGCCACACGTCCATGTGCGGGTCGGGGTCCTTGGCGAATGCTTCGAGGTGTTCGAACGAGCGCCAGTACTGGATCGTGGTGAAGCCGGCCTGCTCGTATCCGAGCATGCCCTTCTCGGGGTGTGCCGACAGATACTTGACCATGTAGTTCATGCTTCGGCGCCCGCCGAGATCGGCGATCGATCGGAACAGCTGCCATGTGGAGTTCACTCGCGCTCCGATGATGAAGACCACGAAGTCTCCCTCGATCTGAGCCGTCCACCGTCCGCTGTTCACACTCGCCATCGGTCGATCCTCCTCGTTCGCCGGTGCTATCCGGCCGGTGCGCGATCGTAACGCGGCTGGCGACGTGCGGCACGAGGTGGAGCTGGTCGCCGATGACCTGGTGCTGACCGGGCGCGGCCGGATCGTCGCCCAGGGCGCGAAGGTCACGCTGCTGTCCGGCACCGGGGCGTGTGTGACCAGGCTGGGCCCGGCCCGGCTGCGGACCACGCTGCTCGATGCGGGCCTCCATGTCCCGTCCGTCGGCGGACGGGACGGCAGGGCCGGCGGATCACTCACGGTGGACGCCGACGGCGAGCAGGTCGGTCGGGTCTCGCTCGCAGCTTCGAAGCCACCGGCGTCGGTGAGAAGTCCAACATCAGCACTGGGCTGGGTCGCAGCGGCAAGGCCGACTCGATCGCGCACTCCATTCTCTCCGCCTGTGACCAAGTGATCGCCGACTCGCCGGATGGACAGCGCCACCGCAACGAGCCCTCCACACCGCCAGGACCGCAACCCACCGGCATACGTCAACGTGGTGACGTACGTGGGCACCCAGGGCTCCGGCGGCATGAGCGTAAGGGCCGCTTCGCGGCACGAGCGTGCGTTGCGAGGTCGTGCCTCCAAGCGCTATCGACGGGCGACGTGACACGACGGCCGGATCCGGCCGAGGCGGGCACAGATCGCGGACCTGCATGGGCTGGGCGACGATGTGGGGTGTGCGCTTGGAGGTAGCCGAGTGCCGCGCTCGGGTCGCGGCCGCCGAGCGCAGCGTGCTGGCCGTCAACGATCCCGCCCGTGCCGCGTTGATCGTCCCGATCACCTTCGAGCTCATCAGGGCCAGCGACCCCGACGGCGACGGCGATGTCCTTGTCTCCGCGATCGACCACAAGCCCAAGTCCACACCTGATGCGATGAAGGAGCGGGGCCTCGCTCCTCGTGACCCTCCGGCGGATGCTGGAGGTGCTCACTGCCACAGCGAAGGAGGCCCCAATGGAAGGCTACGTGGGTCAGCAGTATGTGGGAATTGATCTCCACCGACGGCGCAGTGTGATCGTTCGGATGAGCGACACGGGTGAGGTGTTGGAGGCGGTCCGGATCGTCAACGACGCCGACCGGTTGACCGACGTGATCACCCGCGCCGGGGAGAACCCCGAGGTGGTCCTGGAATCGACCTACGGGTGGTACTGGGCGGTGGACGCCCTGCAGGCCGCCGGCGCGAGCGTGCACCTGGCGCATCCGTTGGGGGTCAAGGCGTTCGAGTACCGCAGGCACAAGGACGACTTCCGCGACTCGATCGATCTGGCCGACCTGCTGCGGATGGGCCGGCTACCCGAGTCCTGGATCGCCCCGCCGGAAACGCGAGAGTTACGCGAGCTCGTCCGGCATCGGGCCAAGCTGGTCTCGCTGCGCAGCCACTGCAAGGCCGAGGTCCACGCGGTGCTGGCCAAATGCGGGATCGGCGTGCCGATGAGCGACCTGTTCGGCGTCGGCGGCACCCAGCTGCTCGACCGGCTTGAGCTGCCCAAGCCGTACGCGGCCAGGATCGCCTCGCTGCGCCGGGTGATGGACCTGCTGGACTTCGAGATCGACATCTTCGCGAACCTGGCCCGTGGCCGGCTGGCCCAGGATCCGGGGTACACCGCGGTGCAGACCATCCCCGGGATCGGCCCGATCCTGGGGGCGGTGTTCGTCGCCGAGATCGGCGACGTGCACCGGTTCGCGTCCGCGGACAAGCTCACCTGCTGGGCCGGGATGACACCCAAGCACCACGAGTCCGACACCACCGTCCACCGTGGCCGGATCACCAAGCAGGGCTCCCGGCTGGTGCGCTGGGCCGCCGTCGAGTCGGTGCAGCGGCTCCCGGCGACCACCCACCTGGGCGCGTTCCGCGACCGGATCGGCGACAAGCGCGGCCACAACATCGGTGTGGTCGCCGCCGCCCGCCGGCAGCTGGAGTACGTCTTCTACGCCCTGCGTGACCATCACGTCCGCGGGCTGCACACCCGGCCGGCAGCTGCCCCTGCAGCGGCTGCGGCCTCGTGAACACACACCCCAGAACTGGTCGACGCGTGGTCGTGCAGGTCATGACCCCCACCCCTGGCGTGGTCGCGCCCCCTGATTGACCCCGTCGACCGGAGCACCGCGCACCCCATCATGCCCACACGGGCGAAGGGATGACCGGCAGCCTCTCACCGGGCTTGCCCACCGCCGGGCCCACCGGCACTGATGAGCGCCACGACCCCCAACACCCAACACCCGGAGACAAGCACGATCTTCCCCGCCACCCACATCGTCTGCCGGACGACGCCGGCCTCAAGGCCCAACGGCCGCTGACGCGGTCGCGCTCCGCGCGAGCCTTGACCCCGACGTCTACCCCGGCATGTCTTCCAGGACGCGGGAAAGACCACAACCCGGGCAACCGGACACTTGACAGGTCACCATTCCTTCAGGGATGACCTGCGCCGGATCCGCCTGCTGCGGACCGACCCGCGGGTCGCGGTGCTGGTCGACCGGTACGACCAGGACTGGGACCGGCTGTGGTGGGTCCGAGCCGACGGGCACGCCGCGATCCTCGATGCCAGCGATCCCTCCGGGCGACGTGACGAGTCGCTGGCCGCCCTGGCCCGCAAGTACCCGCAGTACCGCCGCCAGCCACCCACTGGCGCGGTGATCTGGATCTGGGTGGACCGGTGGAACGGCTGGGCCGCCGAGTAGCCATCCCGGCCCCACGGCCATCCACCCGATCAGCGGCATGAGCGTAAAGGCCGCTCCGCGGCATGAGCGTAAAGGCCGCTCCGCGGCATGAGCGTAAAGGCCGCTCCGCGGCATGAGCGTAAAGGCCGCTCCGCGGCATGAGCGTAAAGGCCGCTC
>JBAPWU010000066.1:0-8206 GCA_049283855.1 Kineosporiaceae bacterium | reverse complement strand
GACGGCCCGACCCCGGGGCACCTTCTCCCACCGGCCTCACAGCCACGCCTCCCGAAACCGCCTGGCGCACAACACCCAGCGGACCAATCCCCTCACGCACCTTTACAACCGGACACTCCATATGAGCAACCGTTTTCCTTCAACGTGATCTCCATCGTCAGCGCCGGGTGTGGCCTCCCCTCGGTTCTGCAGGGGTCCGCAGCCACTCCCACGCGACCCACTCCCGTCGGTTCTGCAGGGTCCGCAGCCACTCCCACGCGACCCACCCGCCGACCCTGCGCGAACTCGGCGCCGCTTCGTGCTTCGCGCCCGCCCGGGCATGGGCGGCGTATCGTTCCGGCCATGCCGACGTTCGACTACGCCCCAGCGCCCGAGTCGCGCGCAGTGGTCACCCTGCGGCCGAGCTACGGGCTGTTCATCGGCGGCGAGTTCGTCGAGGCGTCGTCCGGAATCGGGCTGAAGACCATCGAGCCGGCCACCGAGGCGGTGCTGGCCGAGGTCGCGGTGGCCGACGAGGCCGACGTCGACCGCGCCGTCCGGGCCGCCCGGCGCGCCTACGAGCGCACCTGGTCGACCATGCCGGGCACCCAGCGTGCGAAGTACCTGTACCGGATCGCCCGGATCATGCAGGAGCGCTCCCGCGAACTGGCCGTGCTGGAGACCCTGGACAACGGCAAGCCGATCCGGGAGTCGCGCGACGTCGACATCCCCCTGGCGGCGGCGCACTTCTTCTACCACGCCGGATGGGCCGACAAGCTGGCCTGGGCCGGACTGCACGGCGCGGCCGTCGACGCCTCCGGCGTGCCCCTGCCGCTGGGCGTGGCGGCCCAGGTGATCCCGTGGAACTTCCCGTTGCTGATGCTGGCCTGGAAGGTCGCCCCCGCCCTGGCCACCGGCAACACCGTGGTGCTCAAGCCGGCCGAGACCACGCCGTTGACCGCGCTGCTGTTCGCCGAGATCTGCCAGCAGGCCGACCTGCCGCCCGGGGTGGTCAACGTGCTGACCGGAGCCGGGGCGGCCGGCGCCGCGCTGGTGGCCCATCCGGACGTCGACAAGGTCGCCTTCACCGGCTCCACCGAGGTCGGCCGGCAGATCGCCAGAAGCGTTGCCGGAAGCCGCAAGCGACTCACCCTGGAACTCGGCGGCAAGGCGGCCAACATCGTCTTCGACGACGCCGCCATCGACCAGGCGGTCGAGGGCATCGTGAACGGGATCTTCTTCAACCAGGGGCACGTCTGCTGCGCCGGGTCGCGGCTGCTGGTCCAGGAGTCGGTGGCCGAGGAGGTGGTCGGCAGGCTGCAGGACCGGATGACCACGCTGCGGGTCGGCGATCCGATGGACAAGAACACCGATGTCGGGGCGGTCAACTCCGCCGAGCAGCTGGCCAGGATCACCGAACTGGCGACGGCCGGGGAGGCCGAGGGAGCCACCCGGTGGAGTGCCCCGTGCCCCTTGCCGGACAAGGGATTCTGGTTCTCCCCCACCGTGTTCACCGGCGTCGCGCCCGCGCACCGGATCGCCCGCGAGGAGATCTTCGGCCCGGTGCTGTCGGTGCTCACCTTCCGCACGCCCGAGGAGGCGGTGGCCCGGGCGAACAACACCCCCTACGGGCTGTCGGCCGGCATCTGGACCGAGAAGGGGTCACGGATCCTGTGGATGGCCGACCGGCTGCGTGCCGGCGTGGTGTGGGCCAACACGTTCAACCGGTTCGACCCGGCCAGCCCGTTCGGGGGCTACAAGGAATCCGGGTACGGCCGCGAAGGCGGCCGGCACGGCCTCGCCGCCTACGTGAAGGAGGCCTGACGTGAGTCCGCAGCCGGGCAGGGTCGACGTCCGCAAGACCTACAAGCTGGCCATCGGCGGCGCCTTCCCGCGCAGCGAGTCGGCCCGCTCCTACCAGGTGCTGGATGCGAAGGGCCGCTTCCTCGCCAACGCGGCCCAGGCCAGCCGCAAGGACGCCCGGGACGCCGTGAGCGCTGCCCGCTCGGCTCTGTCCGGCTGGTCGGGCGCCACAGCGTTCAACCGGGGCCAGGTGCTCTACCGGGTGGCCGAGGTGATGGAGGGCCGGCACGCCCAGTTCACCGACGAGGTCGCCCGGGCCGAGGGCCTGACCGCGGCCAGGGCCCGCGCCGTGGTGGACGCCGCGATCGACCGCTGGGTCTGGTACGCGGGGTGGAGCGACAAACTGGCCCAGGTCGCCGGAGCGCTGAACCCGGTGGCCGGGCCCTACTTCAACCTCTCGGTGCCCGAGCCCACCGGGGTGGTGGCCGTGCTCGCGCCGCAGGACTCCTCGCTGCTCGGCCTGGTCTCGGTGATCGCCCCGGTCGTGGTCCCCGGCAACACCGCCGTGGTGCTCGCCTCGCAGACCCGGCCGCTGCCCGCGATCACCCTGGCCGAGGTGCTGGCCACCTCGGACCTGCCCGGTGGCGTGGTGAACACCCTGACCGGGGTCACCGGTGAGATCGCGCCGTGGCTGGCCTCGCACGAGGAGGTGGCCGCGATCGACCTCGCCGGCGCTCGAGGGCTGCCCGGCGAGGACGATCTGGACTGGGCCGCGCTGGAGGCGGCCGCCGCGCAGACCCTGACCCGCGTCGTCCGCCCCGCTCAGGGTGGGACCGACTGGACCGCAACCCCTCCCGGTCCCCACCGGGCCCTGACCTTCACCGAGACGAAGACCGTCTGGCACCCCAAGGGCCGGTAGCGGTCGGGCGTCAGCCGATGGTGAGGTGGCGGATTCCGGCGGCCGACAGGACGTCGCGGTAGCGGTCGCGATCGCCGGGGCGCACCTCGAGCAGGGACCGGGCGCAGGCCCTCGTGCCGTGCCGTCGGTAGGGGTTGACCCGCACGCGGATCTCCGGGTCGAGCGAGACCAGCCAGCGCGCCGTGCGGGTGAGCATCGCCGCGTCGTCGTTCAGCCCGGGCACCAGCAGCAGGCGCACCTCGTGCAGCTTGCCGATCGCGAGCAGGCGCACCAGGGCAGCCAGGGTGCGGTGGTTGCTCTGACCGGTCAGGACGATGTGCCGCTCGTTGCTGATCGCCTTGAGGTCCAGCATGACCCCGTCGAGCAGCGGGGCCAACCGGTCCCAGGTCTCCAGCGAGGCGTCGCCGTTGCTGTCCACGAACCGGGTCAGCCGGGCGGTCTGCGGGTGCTCGGCCAGCGCGGTGAGCAGCGCGACCAGGAAGTCCGGCTGCGCGGTGGGCTCGCCGCCGGTCACGGTCACCCCGGTCAGGAAGGGTGCCGCCTCGATGATCGGGGCCATCACCGCCTCGACCGTGGTCGACCGCATCCCCTTGGGCTGCAGGGGGATCGTGGCCGGGTTGTGGCAGGTGAGGCAGTCGAAGCCACACCCCTGGAAGAAGACGACATAGCGGTTCCCCGTGCCGTCCACCGCCGAGAACGGCGCGGTTCCGGCGACCAGGCCCCCCACCGGGCCGACGGTCTGCAGCATCATGACACGGCCCACCCCGAGGTCGGATCGCCGACGGGTTTGACCACCCGGTCGGCCAGATGGTGGTTCGGGATCGCCGCGGCCCCGAGGACGGTGCTCGCGTGACGCGCGCCCGTGGCCACGGCGGCGACATCCCGCTCACGGACCAGGAACCCGGTGATCCGGATGAACCCGTTGCCGACCACGTCGAAGGTCACGTCGCGCATCCCCTCGGCGAAGGCGCCGCGCAGCACGGCGACCACCGCATCCGGGTTCGCCTCGATCGTCGGCTCGAACCGGAACACGTCGCTGATCCCGGCCGGCACGTGCCGGTGGTTGGGGGCCACGGCCCGGATGTGCGCGTACAGCGGCGGCTCGCAGCCGACCGGGATCCGCGCGCCTGCGGTCACCCCGGTGTCGGAGTCGATCCCCGACTGGGCGTGCAGCAGCGCATGCCCCCCGGTCGCCTCGCAGTAGGGCATGGGGGTCGCGGCGACCAGCCCGGCCAGCCGCTCGACGATCCGCTGCCCCAGCGCCGTGGCCTCCGGGTCCAGGCCGTAGCGCCCGGCGCCGAGGGCCTCGACCGCTTCGGCCAGACCGTAGAAGCCGAACATGGCGGTGAACCCCTCGAGGCGGATCAGCCCCTCGCGGGCCAGCCAGTCGTGCTCGAAGAACCGGCTCTGCTCGACCAGGTGCCGGATCCGGGCCGCCATCAGCTCCGCGGTCAGGGCCACATGAACGGGCAGGACGGCGTCCAGCCAGCTCTGCGGGCCGACCGCGGCCTGTCGCACGCTCGCGGACAGGTCCAACCGGACCAGGGTGTGCGCGCCCCCACCTCGGGGCAGGCTGTTGTAACAACTGACCACGCCGTAGGCCTCGCCCAGGTCGGCCCGCATCATCGGGTCGTTCACGTAGTGCGGCTTGCCGTCGGCGCAGGTGGTCGCCACGGCCTCGCGCAGCAGCGCATCCGGGGTGCGGTCGGGGTCGACCCGCAGGGTCAGGTTGGGCACCACCTGACGCGTGGCGCGGTCGACCCGCAGCAGCGAGCGGACGACGCGGCCGTCGTCCGGGCCGAGGTTGGCGTGCACGAACGCATCCGGCATGGTGCGGTCGATCAGCTGCCAGAACCGGGTCAGCCGGGCGTCGAGGTCCTCGTCGGCGAGGTCACCGACGAACGGCTCGAGCAGCCGGTCGAGGTCGCCCAGGTACACCGGGTAGCCGGTGATCGAGGGGACGCCCGCGTACATCGCGAGCAGGAAGGTCAGCGCGCCGTCCAGGTCGGTCGGCGCCGCGAGCTCGAGGTGCGCGCTGCCGGTCGCCAGTGCGGCGGCGTAGTCGGGCAGGACGTAGCGGGGTCGGTAGGGGGCGTTGCCCTCGCCCATATCGTGGATGACGCCCTTGGCCTGGGCCAGGACGCACGCCTGGCTGACCGGCGGCGGCTCGACCGCGTTCTCGGCGAGCATGGCGAGCTGCTGAACCCGTTGCCGATAGGTGAGCGTGGGATCGGCGACGCACCGCCGCACCAACACCTCGAACTCGGCCATGTTCACGTTTTCAGGGTAATCGGGACGGCCATGATCCCGAGGAATCCTCTCAGTGGCTCTTGACACACGTTGTCACGGCGCTTCCGGTGACCCGGCCCCCGGTGATCAGGGGGCGCCGACCGCGGCGAAGCCGGGCTTGACCACCTCGTCGATCAGGGCCAGGCGCTGGTCGAAGGGGATGAACGCGCTCTTCAGCGCATTGATCGTGGCCCAGCGCAGATCGGGCAGGGTCCATCCCGCCTGCTCGACCAGCAGCCGCATCTCCCTGCCCAGGCAGGTGCCCGACATCAGCCGGTTGTCGGTGTTCACCGTGACCCGGAACCGCAGATCCTTCAACAGGGTGATCGGGTGCGCGGCGATGCTCGCCGCTGCCCCGGTCTGCAGGTTGCTGGACGGGCACATCTCCAGCGGGATCCGCTGGTCGCGCACCCAGGCGGCCAGCCGGCCGAGATGCGCCTTCGGCCGCCCGTGCGGATCCAGGCCGGGCAGGCGGGTGATGTCGTCGACGATCCGCACACCGTGGCCGAGCCGGTCGGTGCCGCAGACCTGCACCGCCTCCCAGATGCTGGCCAGCCCGAACGCCTCACCGGCATGGATCGTGACGTGGAAGTTCTCCCGGTGCAGGTACTCGAAGGCGTCGAGCTGGCGCGAGGGCGGGAAGCCGGCCTCGGCGCCGGCGATGTCGAAGCCGACCACTCCTTCGTCGCGGTGCCGGACGGCGAGCTCGGCGATCTCCATCGCCCGGGCCTGGTGGCGCATCGCGGTGATCAGGGTGCCGATCCGGATCGGCGTGCCGGCGGCGCTCGCCTGGGCCGAGCCCTCGGCGAAGCCCTCCTGCACCGCGGCGACCACGGCGTCCAGCCGCAGACCCCGGCCCAGGTGCTGCTCGGGGGCGTAGCGCACCTCGGCGTAGACCACGCCGTCCGCCGCCAGGTCGAGCGCGCACTCGCGGGCGACCCGGACCAGGTGCGCGCGGGTCTGCATCACCGCGACGGTGTGCTCGAAGGTCTCCAGGTAGGACACCAGCGAACCCGAATCGGCCTGCGACCGGAACCAGGCGTCCAGCGACGCCGCATCGCCGGCCGGCAACCGGTGCCCGATCTCGTCGGCCAGCTCGAGCACGGTCCGCGCGCGCAGCCCGCCGTCCAGATGGTCGTGCAGCAACACCTTCGGGGCGGCGGCGATGCGGTCGGCGATGGGAGCGTCAGCGCTGGTCATCCGGCGACTGTAACCACCTGCTGCTAGGTTCGGCGCGCATGGACGTGCTGATCGATGTCGCCCGTGTCGCGGGCCTGCTGGGCACCCCTGGGCTGGTCCTGCTCGACGTCCGCTGGGCGCTGGGCGACCCCCACGGTCACGCGCAGTACCTCAGCGGCCACGTGCCCGGAGCGGTGTTCGTCGACCTCGACCGCGACCTGGCGGCGCCCCCCTCCCCCGCCCACGGCCGCCACCCGCTGCCCGCCCTGAGCGACCTGCAGGCGAGCGCCCGGCGCTGGGGCATCACCTCGAGGAGTCGGGTGGTGGTCTACGACGACAGCGCCGCCATGGCCGCGGCACGGGCCTGGTGGCTGCTGCGCTGGGCGGGGCTCACCCAGGTGGAGATCATGGACGGCGGCCTCGAGGCCTGGCGCGCGGCGCGCCTTCCCCTGGAACCCGGCAAGGTCACCCCGGGCCCGGGTGACGTCGTCCTCGACCCGGGCCACCTCCCGGTCCTCGACGCGGACGGCGCGGCGCGCCTGGCTGCAGGGGACGGCGTCCTGCTCGACGCCCGAGCGGGAGAGCGCTACCGCGGCGAGGTCGAGCCGATCGACCCGAAGGCCGGGCACATCCCCGGAGCGGTCGGCGCCCCGACCGCGGACAACCTCGGTCCGCAGGGCCGGTTCCTGCCCGGACCCGGACTGCGGCAACGGTTCGCCGCGCTCGGGGTGGACGACAGGACCGAGGCCGGGGTGTACTGCGGCTCCGGCGTCACCGCCGCTCATCAGGTCGCGGCGCTGGCCGTCGCCGGGTTCGAGGCGGCCCTGTACCCGGGCTCGTGGTCGCAGTGGTCGAACGACCCGGCCCGCCCGGTCGCTACCGGCTGACCCCTATCGGTCGAGCAGGGGGCGCAGGGTCCTCCCGGCCAGTTCGACCATGCCCGGCTCGTGCCCGTTGGCGACCATGTTCACGATCATCCCGTCGATCCCGGCATCGAGCACGCGGCGCTGCACCTGCTCGGCCACGGAGTCCGGCCCGCCGATGAAGTGCCGGGCGGTGTACGCGGCCCGGGCCGCGTCGTCCATGCTCGCCAGGTTGACGCCCCGCTCCCGGGCGTATCGGCGGTGCATCAGCCGCGCGGCGTCGTCGGTCTCGGCCAGGAACAGGAACCCCAGGAAGCTGGTCTCCAGGGTCGAGCGATCCCGGCCCACCTCGGCACAGCGCTGGGCGAGGGCCTCCAGCTTGGCCGGGATCAGCGTGTCGTCGCAGATCATGTTCAGGTGCGCGGCGTACTGGGCGGCGAGCCGGAAGGTCTTGCGCTCCCCCGAACCGCCGATCAGGATCGGCAGGTCGTCGCGCAACCGGGGCTCGTTCATCGCCGAGGCGGCCCGGTACCACTGACCGTCCAGGGTGGGCCGCTGCCCGCGCAGCATCGGCTCGATGATCTGCAGGGCCTCCTCCAGCCGGATGAACCGGTCGGTGAACGTGCCGAACTCGAAGCCCAGCGATGCGTGCTCGAGCTCGAACCAGCCGGCCCCGATGCCGAGCACGGCGCGGCCACCGCTGACCACGTCGAGCGTGGTCACCGCCTTCGCCAGCAGAGCGGGGTTGCGGTAGGTGTTGCTGGTGACCAGGGCGGACAGCTGCACCCGGGAGGTCTGCCCGGCCAGTGCGCCGAGCAGCGTGTAGGCCTCCAGCATCGGCTGGTCTGGGGTGCCCAGACCCGGCAGCTGGTAGAAGTGGTCCATCACGAGGACGGCATCGAATCCGGCCGCTTCGGCCTCTCTGGCCTGGCGCACCACGGTGTCGGCGATGCTCGCCGGCCCGCCGGGGTAGGAGAAGTTGGGAATCTGGTAACCGAGTCGGATCGCCATCCCCCGACGCTACCCGCCGCCGCGCTGCGCGCCCAGGTCAGTCGGTGATCGCCAGGATGACGCCGGCCAGCGCGATCAGCACCGGCACGGCGGCGGTCGCCACCAGCCGGGCCCACGGCGAGGGCTGGATCCCCCCCAGACCGGACTGCGGCCGGGTCGAGGC
>JBAPWU010000065.1:0-2678 GCA_049283855.1 Kineosporiaceae bacterium | reverse complement strand
GTCGAGCTCCACCGGCGGGTGGCCACCGGCCTGTGGCCGATCCGAGCCGATGACGTCGATCGAGGCGACGACGGCCAGCCCCAAGGCCACTGACGCGCTGATCGCGCCCAGCGCGGTAGCGGTCGTGTCCTCCAGCCGACGTGCCGTGAGGAGCGCCAGCGCGGTCACCGCCGGGACGAGCACCAGGGCCGGCAGGACCCAGCTGCCCGCGTCGATCGCGGTCACGACAGCACCACCCCCGCCAGGCCGAGCACGACCGCCCCCGCCACCGCCCATCCGACGTAGGAGGTGACCACTCCGTCGCCCAGGCGACGCAGGGCCAGCCCGCCCCAGCGGGCCAGCACCGCCACGCCACGCGGGTAGGCATCGACCACGTCGCCCTCCCCGGTCCCGACCGCCCGGGCCAGGGCCCGGTAGGGCCGCACCACGAGGGCGTGCTGCACGCCGTCCAGCCGGTATCCCTCACGCAGGAAGGACCGCACGCCGGCGGGCAGCGCATCGGCGATGTCCCGCGCCCCCAACCGCGGCGCCGACAACGCCCAGCCGACCCCGGCGACGGCCAGGATCACTCCGGTGAAGGCGGTCAACGGGTCGACGTGGGCGGCCGCCAGGAGCTCCGGCGGCCGCACCAGCACCAGCCCCAGGAACGCGGTCGGCACGGCCAGCAGCCACAGCGGCCAGACCATCGAGGCCGGTAGATCGTGGGCACCCGCCGGCTCGGCGCCGTCCGCCACGGGTGGGTCGCCGAGGGCCACCAGGGCGTACGCGCGCGCCGCGTACAGGCCGGTGACCAGCGCGGTCAGCAGGCCGCTGCCGAGCACCAGCCAGGCCGGCCAGGCCGACCACCCGGCACCGTCCCGGGCAGCGGTCTCGGCCGCGGTGAGCACGGCCTCCTTGGACCAGAAGCCGCCCAGCGGTGGGAGGCCGGCCAGCGCGGCCAGCCCCAGCCCGAGGAGCAGGGCCAGGACCGGGTGGGTGCGCCTCAGGCCGCCCATCCGCTCGAACAGGGTCGAGCCGACCAGGTGCGTGACGCAGCCGGCGACCAGGAACAGCAGCGCCTTGAACGCGGCGTGCGAGAGCAGGTGGAACATGCCGGGGCCGGCCTCGTCGGCGCTGCGGGCCACCGCGATCCCGGCGAGCATGTAGGCGACCTGGCTGATCGTCGACCAGGCCAGCAGTCGCTTGAGGTCGTCCTGGGCGAGGGCGGCCAGCGCGGCCCCGAGCATGGTCACCGAGGCGATCACCGCGGCGATCGACAGGGCGCCGTCGGCGGCCAGGAACAGCGGCAGCAGCCGGGCCACCAGGAACACCCCCGCGGCGACCATCGTCGCCGCGTGGATCAGGGCGGAGACCGGGGTCGGGCCCTCCATCGCGTCCGGCAGCCAGGTGTGCAGCGGGAACTGGGCGGACTTGCCGGCCACCCCGGCCAGAAGCAGCACGGCCGCCACCGTCACCGTCGAGGACGGCAGGGTCGCGGCCAGCTCGTTGAGCCGGCGGATGGAGGTGGTCCCGGTGCCGGCCAGCAGGAGGACCACCGCGATCAGCACCCCCAGATCGCCGACCCGGGTGACCAGGAACGCCTTGACCGCGGCGGCCCGGGCACTGGCCCGTTCACTGTGATGGCCGACCAGGAGGTAGGAGCAGGCGCCCATCACCTCCCAGCCGATCAGCAGCAGGATCAGGTCATCGGCGTGGATCACCAGCATCATCGCGGCGGTGAACAGGGACACCGCGGCGACGTAGGCCGGGTACCGGGCGGGCGCCGCCGGGTCGTCCTGCCCGTCGAGGTAGCCGACCGAGTAGACCTGCACGCAGAAGGCGACCAGGGCCACCGCGATCGCGACCAGGGCGGAGAGCTGGTCGGCGCGCAGTTCGAGGGTGATCCGGGCGCTGCCCAGGTCGGCGCTCCCGAGCAGGCCGATCCCGGAGACGTCGCCCGAACCGAGCACGCCGTAGGCCTCCACCAGGGCCGCGGCGAGCGCGCCCAGGGCTCCGGTGCGGCCCCATTCGCGGGACCAGGCCGGCGAGCGCCCGCTGAGGGTGATGCCCAGCACCGCGAACGTCGCCGGGATGACCACGGTCAGCAGGGCGGCGACGGCGGTCATGCGGCGCCGTCCGCCGTGGCCCCGGCTGCCGCCTCGTCGTAGTCGCTGTAGGTCGGCGAGGCCTCACCGAGCTCGCGGACGGCGCTCAGGTCGCTGGTGGCCCGCACCCGGAACAGCAGCAGGACGACGGCCAGCGCCAGCCCGATCTCGGCCGCGGCGATGGTGATCAGCATGATGGTGGCGACCTGCCCGGAGACCAGCGGGTCGGCCATCCGGGCGGAGATCTCCGGCGCCGTGGTCGCCTCGGCGATCAGGCCACCGGCGGGCAGCACGGACCCCAGCACCAGGAGCAGCCCGGCGGCGCCGAGCAGCAGCTCCACCCCGATCAGCACCAGGACGGCGTTGCGTCGGGCCAGCACCCCGTACACCCCGGCCCCGGCCAGCACGGCAACCAGCAGGATCGGTCCGGCGAGATGGATCATCGCTGCGACCCGCCCCTCGAGACCGCGATCGCCGCGACCAGGGCGGCCAGCAGCAGCACCGAGAGCAGCTCGAACGGCAGGACCCAGCCGGTGAAGATCGCCCGGCCGAGCGGTGCCGCCCTGCCGCGGGCACCGTCCACGACGACCGTGG
>JBAPWU010000064.1:0-11574 GCA_049283855.1 Kineosporiaceae bacterium | reverse complement strand
CTCCGCCGGACGGGCCGCCAGCCGCAGCAGCACCGGGCCGTCGGGGGTGCGCGTGGCCCGCCACACCACGCCGTCGTGCTGCACCCGGTGGGCGGGGTCGCCGCCACCGCGGCGCAGGGCCGACAGGGTCGGCGCGACGGCGACCGGGTAGCCGGGCGCCCAGATGCGGTGCTGTCCACCCCTCGCCATCGGGTCAGTGTGCTGCATAGCGTGGGCGGCATGAGCCGTGAGTCCGATCTGCGCAAGCTGGTCACCGATGCCCGCGAGGCCCACCAGCGCGAACAGGAGTTCTTCGTCGTCAAGCTCAAGACCTCGATGTGGAATGCCCCCGGGCACGGCGAGATCGAGCAGTGGTCGGAGGGCCTGCAGGCCGTCGAGAGCACCGGCTGGACGCTGTCGCACTGGTCGACCTCGGCCGACTCCGGCGGCAACGTCAGCGCCTACCCCGTCTTCCGCCGCGGCCCCACCCGCGGCCTGCCCGCGGCCCCCGACCTCGACGACCCCACCGCCTTCGAGAGCGGCCACGCCTGATCGCCGGGTTCAGGTCGGCATGGGCGGGCTCGGTGCCGGATGGCCCCTGAGCGGGGTTCTGGTCAGGAGGCCTTCGGGGCTCCTCGGCGGGCGTAGCGCCGCCAGGTGACGGCCACGCACATCACCGCCCAGGCGATCCCGATCGCATAGAAGGTCATCGGCGACATGATGGTCAGCCCGACGCCGAAGAGGAACGGGCCGAACGCGGCGATCGCCGCCGTCCAGCCGATCACCCCGCCGGCCTGACGCCGCTCGAAGATCATCGGCATCTGCTTGAAGGTCGAGGCGTTGCCGATCCCGCTGAACAGGAAGATGGCCAGCATGCCCCACAGGAAGTTCGAGAAGCCCGAATGCAGGGCAGCCGCGGACGACGTGTCCGGCACCAGTGCGGTCATGGTGTAGGCGATCGAACCGACCAGGCCCACCCCGGAGATCAGGGTCCAGATCGCCCCGCCCATCCGGTCCGTGAGCGGGCTGAACAGCACCCGCGCACCGGCACCCACCAACGGGCCGAGGAAGACGTACTTCACCGGGTCGGGCACGGCATAGCCCTCGACGAGCAGCTTCGCCGCCGCCCCCGCGCCGGCAACGATGTCGGGGTTGCCGGCGCCGTAGAGGTTCTTCATCAGCAGCCCGAACTGGGCCGACAGCCCGGAGAACGTGCCGAAGGTCATGATGTAGAGCAGAGTCATCCACCAGGTGTCCTGGTTGCCGAAGATGTCGAACTGCTGGCGGAGGTTCGCCTTGATCGGCACCGACTTCAGCACCGTCCAGGCCAGCACTGCGCCGACCACGATGAACGGCACGTAGATGAAGGCTGCGTTCTGGTACCAGACGTCGCGCGTCGGCTTCCCCGGCAGCCCGGTCATCCTCTGCGACCCGCCGAGGAACCCGATCATGCCGAAGCCGATCAGCCATGGGGTGAGCATCTGCACCAGCGAGACCCCGAAGTTGCCGATGCCCGCCTGCAGCCCCAGCGCCGTACCCTGCAACCGGCGCGGGAAGAAGTAGGACGTCGACGGCATGAACCCGGAGAAGGCCCCGCCACCGATGCCGGACAGCAACGACAGCACCACCAACCGCCAGTACGGGGTGGTCGGGTCCTGCACCGCGACGGCCCACCCGAGCACCGGGAGCAGCAGCAGGGCCGTGGTGAGGGAGACCATCTTCCGGGTGCCCATGATCGGTGGCAGCACCATCCAGCCCAGCCGCACCAGGCCGCCGGCCAGGCCGGGCAGCGCGGTCAGCCAGTAGAGCTGGTCCGTGGTCAGGTCGAAGCCGAGGTTGGTCAGCTTCGGCGCGATCGCGCTGGCGAGGAACCAGGAGGCGAAACACAGGGTCAGCGTGAACGTGGTGATGGACAGCGTGGTCCAGGCCAGGCGCCTGTCCCAGCCGGCCTCGTCCTCCGGGTCCCACTGCTGCAGCCATTCGCCGTCGCCGCGACCCGAGGTGGCAGTGCTCATCGGGCGACCTCCAGGGGTGAGGCCGGCGCCTCCAGGTGCCGGGCCAGTTCGGGCGACTGCGTGTGCAGCAGGGGAACCACGGTCCAGTGCACCCACATCACAGCTGCGATCGCTTCATTTGAAGGACTACTCCTCTGAACGGGACTCGCTGGTGGAGCATATCCAGAACTCCAGACCGGCCTCAGGACGTTGGGCCACGGCGCGTCTCGTCACCAACCGGCCCCCGATCGCTTCCTCCCGGGATGCTCGAATCCCCTGCACAGCACCTTGTTTCGCCGCAATGTGACGCGGAGGCGACAGTGCGCGACAGCGCAGGTACTGTTGCCCTGCGCCTGGGGGTCATGAAGGCGATAGGGTGCGGCAATTAATAGGAATATCTCCTCTAATTTGTCGGAGGATGCAGGATGACCGCGGATCCCGTGACCGTCTCGCCGGTGCGGCGACGCATCCTCGACCGGCTCGCCGCCGCCGCTGCCCGTCCCGGACGGCCGGACGGCGGGATGTCGGCCGCCGAGCTCGCCGGCGGGCTCGACCTGCACGTGACCACCGTGCGGTTCCACCTCGACAAGCTGATCGATGCCGCGCTGGTGACCACGTCGATGGAACCGCCCGAGGGCGTCGGCCGGCCCCGCAGGCTCTACCGCGCCGTCTCCCGGTCCCGCCCGGCCGAGCCGAGCACCACCGCCTACCAGGCGCTGGCACGCCTGCTCGCCCGGACCTGGACCGCCGAGGACGGTGCCGCTCCCCTCACCCCCGACCAGGCCGGTGGGCTCTGGGCGAGCGAGAACGCCGAGAACCTGCTCGGCGAGGTCCCGCACACCCCGGCCCGCTCCCCCGGTCAGTGGCTGGGCAAGGTCGGGCTGATGCTGGACCTGCTGCACGAGTGGGGTTACCGACCGTCCGTGGCCACCGAGGGTGACGGACGACAGATCTTCATCGAGCTTCTCGGCTGTCCCTTCGCCGATCTTGCCCGGGAGCGGACGGACCTGGTCTGCGGCATCCACCACGGTCTGCTCCGGGAATCGCTGAGAGCCTTGGGCGAGAACGACATCGAGGTATCCCTGACGCCCTTCGTGACCCCTGACTCCTGCCACGCACTGCTCACCACCCGGGCGCCCTTCGACGTCCATCTCACGCAGTCCCCGAAGGAGATCCGATGAGCCCCAGCGCCTCGATGCCGGCTGGTCTGACCCGCACCCGTGCGCTGTTCGGCCGGGCCGAGGTCTCTCCCGACAACCGTGCCCTGCACCTGGACGGCGGGCGCAGCGGGGACTCCTTCTACCGGGACCGGTGGAGCCACGACAAGGTGGTGCGCTCCACCCACGGCGTGAACTGCACCGGATCGTGCTCCTGGAAGGTCTACGTCAAGGACGGGATCATCACCTGGGAGGCCCAGCAGACCGACTATCCGTCCACCGGCGCCGACCGCCCCGAGTACGAACCCCGCGGTTGCCCGCGGGGCGCCGCCTTTTCCTGGTACACCTACTCGCCCACCCGGATCAGCTACCCGTACGTGCGCGGGGTGCTGGTCGAGATGTACCGGGAGGCCAAGGCACGCCTCGGTGATCCGGTGCTGGCCTGGGGCGACATCGTCTCCGACCCGGTCAAGGCGCAGCGGTACAAGAGCGCCCGCGGCAAGGGCGGGTTGGTCCGGGCCAGGTGGGACGAGGCCGCCGAGATCGTGGCTGCCGCCTACGTGCACACGATCAAGACCTGGGGCCCCGACCGGGTGGCCGGGTTCTCCCCGATCCCGGCCATGTCGATGGTCAGCCACGCCTCGGGCGCCCGGTTCACCTCGCTGATCGGCGGGGCGATGCTCTCGTTCTACGACTGGTACGCCGACCTGCCGGTGGCCTCGCCGCAGATCTGGGGCGACCAGACCGATGTGCCGGAATCGGGCGACTGGTGGGACGCCGGCTACCTGATCATGTGGGGCTCGAACATCCCGGTCACCCGAACCCCCGACGCGCACTGGATGGTCGAGGCCCGCTACCGCGGCCAGAAGGTGATCGTGGTCGCGCCGGACTACGCCGACAACGTCAAGTTCGCCGACGAGTGGCTGAGGGCCGCCCCGGGATCCGACGGGGCGCTGGCGATGGCGATGGGTCACGTGGTGCTCAAGGAGTTCTTCGTCGACCGCCGGGTCGACTACTTCATCGACTACTGCCGGAGGTTCACCGACCTGCCGTTCCTGGTCACGCTCGATCCGACCGGGCCGGACGGCGCCCACACCCCGGGCAAGTTCCTCACCGCCTCCGACCTGGGCGGCGTGGAGGCGACGGCCGAGAACGCCGCGTTCAAGACGGTGCTGTTCGACCAGCGCACCGGTGCCGTGGTGGTGCCCGACGGGTCTCTCGGCCACCGCTTCGGCGACGAGGGACTGGGCAGATGGAACCTCGACCTGGGTGGGGTGGAACCGGCCCTGAGCCTGCTGGAACTGGCCGTCACGGGCGGGTCCGCCGGCGACGGCGACGTGGCCGTCACGGTCCTGCTGCCCCGCTTCGACACCGAGGCCGCAACCGGGGCCACCGCCCTGCGCGGGGTCCCGACCCGGCGGGTCGGCGGCCGCGTGGTGACCACGGTCTTCGACCTGATGCTGGCCCAGTACGGGGTGGCCCGGGATGGGCTTCCGGGCCAGTGGCCGACGGGCTACGACGACGCCGAGGGCACCTACACCCCGGCCTGGCAGGAGTCGATCACCTCGGTACCGGCCGAGGCGGTGGCCCGGATCGCGCGCGAGTTCGCCCGCAACGCCGAGGACACCGACGGCCGTTCGATGATCATCATGGGTGCGGGCACGAACCACTGGTTCCACTCCGACACCATCTACCGGGCCATGCTCACCCTGACCACGATCACCGGGTGCCAGGGCCGCAACGGCGGGGGGTGGGCGCACTACGTGGGCCAGGAGAAGGCGCGCCCGATCACCGGCTGGGCGCAGGTCGCCTTCGGCCTGGACTGGGCGCGGCCACCGCGCCAGATGATCCAGACCGCCTACTGGTACCTCAACACCTGCCAGTACCGCTACGACTCCCACGGCGCCGACACCTTCGCCGCCGCAACGGGTCCGGGATCGCTGGACGGGATGAGCGTGCACGACGCGGTGGTCGCCTCGGCCCGGATGGGCTGGATGCCCTCCTACCCGACCTTCGACCGCAACCCGCTCGACCTGGCCGACGAGGTGAAGGCCTCCGGCGCGACGGTCGGCGAGCACGTCGTCCGCCAGTTGACGGAGGGCGACCTCTCCTTCGCCTGCGAGGACCCGGAGGCCGAACGGAACTGGCCGCGGATCCTGACCATGTGGCGGACCAATCTGTTCGGCTCCTCGGCCAAGGGGAACGAGTACTTCCTGCGACACCTGCTCGGCACCGACAGCGGGCTGCGCGCCACGCCGTCCGCCGGTACGGGTACCGGGGCGGACGGCGATGCCGAGCTGCCCGAGGGCAAGCTGGATCTGTTGTGCACGGTGGACTTCCGGATGACCTCCTCGACCCTGCTGTCGGACGTCGTGCTGCCCGCGGCCACCTGGTATGAGAAGCACGACATCAACACCACGGACATGCATCCGTTCATCCACTCGTTCAACCCGGCGATCAACCCGCCCTGGCAGACCCGCACCGACTGGGACATCTTCCAGACCATCGCCGACACCTTCTCCCCGCTGGCGGCCACGCACCTCGGGGTGCGCACCGACGTGGTGGCCCAGCCGTTGCTGCACGACACCCCCGGCGAGCTCGCGACGCCGCACGGCGCCGTCCGCGACTGGGCCAAGGGCGAGTGCGACCCGGTGCCAGGCCTCACGATGCCGAACCTGGTGCTGGTCGAGCGCGACTACGGCGCGGTGGCGGCCAAGATGGCCGCGCTCGGGCCGCTGATGGAGTCCCTCGGCGCGACCACCAAGGGGATCACGTACACCGTGGATCGCGAGGTCGACTACCTGGCGCACAAGAACGGCACCGCGCACGGCGGGGTCGCCGACGGCAGACCGCAGCTGCGCACCGGGATCCAGGTGGCCGAGACGATCATGGCGCTGTCCGGCACCACGAACGGGCACCTGGCCACCCAGGGGTTCACGACCCTGGAGAAGCGCACCGGCACCGCCCTGCGCGACCTGGCCGCCGAGCACGAGGGAAAGATGATCACCTTCGCCGACACCCAGGCGGCGCCGGTGCCGGTGATCACCTCACCGGAGTGGTCGGGCTCGGAGACCGGCGGACGGCGCTACAGCCCGTTCACGATCAACACCGAGCGGTCCAAGCCCTGGCACACCCTGACCGGTCGCCAGCACTTCTACCTCGACCACGACTGGATGCTCGACCTCGGCGAGGCGATGCCGATCTACCGGCCGCCGCTGAACATGACCGACCTGTTCGGCGAACCCACGGTCGGCGCGATCGGTGAGCTGGGGGTGAGCGTGCGCTACCTCACCCCGCACAGCAAGTGGTCGATCCACTCCGAGTACCAGGACAACCTGTTCATGCTGTCGCTGTCCCGCGGCGGGCAGAACATCTGGATCTCCGACCTCGACGCGGCCAAGGTCGGCGTCGCCGACAACGACTGGATCGAGGCCACCAACCGCAACGGGGTCGTGGTGGCTCGCGCGATCGTCAGCCACCGGATGCCGGAGGGCACGGTCTACATGCACCACGCCCAGGACCGGCTGATCGACGTGCCCCGGGTGGAGAGGACCGGCAAGCGCGGCGGTATCCACAACTCGCTCACCCGGATCATGGTCAAGCCCAGCCACCTGATCGGGGGCTACGCGCAGCTGTCCTTCGCCTTCAACTACCTCGGGCCCACCGGGAACCAGCGCGACGAGATCACCACCATCCGCCGCCGCTCGCAGGAGGTGCAGTACTGATGCGCGTGATGGCTCAGATGGCGATGGTGATGAACCTCGACAAGTGCATCGGGTGCCACACCTGCTCGGTCACCTGCAAGCAGGCCTGGACCAACCGCGCCGGCACCGAGTACGTCTGGTTCAACAACGTGGAGACCCGGCCCGGCCTGGGCTACCCGCGCACCTACGAGGACCAGGCGGAGTGGAAGGGCGGCTGGGTGCGCAAGCCCAACGGGCAGCTCACCCTGCGCTCGGGTGGGCGGCTGCGCAGGCTGCTGACCATCTTCTCCAACCCGAAACTGCCCTTGATCACCGACTACTACGAGCCCTGGACCTACGACTACGAGACCCTCACCAACGCCCCTGCGCAGGACACCTTTCCCGTCGCCCGGCCGCACTCGCTGATCAGCGGCAGGCCGATGAAGGTCACCTGGTCGGCGAACTGGGACGACAACCTCGGCGGCAGCCAGGAGCACGCCAGGCGGGACGTCGTCCTGCGCGGCATGTCGACGAAGGTGAAGTTCGAGCTCGAGCAGACCTTCATGTTCTACCTGCCGCGGATCTGCGAGCACTGCCTCAACCCCTCGTGCGCGGCGTCGTGCCCGAGCGGGGCGATCTACAAGCGCTCCGAGGACGGCATCGTGCTGGTCGACCAGGACCGCTGCCGCGGCTGGCGGATGTGCGTGTCGGGCTGCCCGTACAAGAAGGTCTACTTCAACCACCGCACCGGCAAGGCCGAGAAGTGCACGTTCTGCTACCCGCGGATCGAGGTCGGCATCCCGACCGTGTGCGCCGAGACCTGCGTCGGGCGGCTGCGCTACATCGGGCTGGTGCTCTACGACGCCGACCGGGTGCTCGAGGCGGCCTCGGTGGAGAACGACCAGGACCTCTACGAGGCCCAGCGCTCGGTCCTCCTGGACCCGAACGACCCTGCGGTGCAACGCGCAGCGGAACAGGCGGACATCCCGCGCGACTGGATCGCGGCCGCTCAGAAGTCGCCGGTCCACGCGCTGATCAACACCTACAAGGTGGCGCTGCCGTTGCATCCGGAGTACCGCACCATGCCCATGGTCTGGTACATCCCGCCGTTGTCGCCGGTGGTGGACGTGGTGCGCGACACCGGCCACGACGGGGAGGACCACGGCAACCTGTTCGCCGCGATCGAGGCACTGCGGATCCCCGTGGAGTACCTGGCCGGGCTGTTCACCGCCGGCGAGGTGGCCCCGGTCGAGGCGGTGCTGCGCCGCCTGGCCGCGATGCGCTCGTACATGCGCGACCTCAACCTCGGCCGCGAGGCCGATGAGTCGATCCCGGCCACGGTCGGCATGGACGGCGAGGCGATGTACGAGATGTTCCGGCTGCTGGCCCTGGCCAAGTACGAGGAGCGCTACGTCATCCCGACCGCGCACGCCGAGCAGGCCCACGCGCTGGAGGAGCTGGCCACCGACTGCTCCCTGGACTACGAGGGGGGCCCGGGGATGGGCGGCTCGGGCCCGTTCGGGGAAGGCTCCGGACGGCCGACCCCGGTCGCGGTGGAGAGCTTCCGGCTGCTGAAGGAACGCCAGCGCCGTGACCCGCTGCCCCTGACCGTCGAGGACCGTGGGGGTGAACCGAGGTGAAGGCCACGCTGAGCCTGCCCACCCGCCTGCGCCGCGCCGTCCGCCCTCTGCCCGAGGATCGGCTGCGCCTGGCGTGGCAGGCGATCTCGCTGCTGCTGGAGTACCCGAGCGAGGACCTGCTGGCCCTTCGGTCGGCGATGAGCGAGGCGATCGCGCCGCTCCCGGCGCTGGTCGGGGACCCGCTGCGCCGGTTCCTGGACCACCTGGGCACGCGTCCGCTGCGTGAGCTGCAGGAGTCCTACGTCGCCACCTTCGACACCGACCGGCGCCACTGCCTGTATCTGACCTACTTCGCCCACGGGGACACCCGCAAGCGCGGCCTGGCGCTGGTACAGGTGAAGCAGGCCTACCGCCGGGCAGGGCTCGACCCGACCGGTGAGGAACTCCCGGACCACCTGTGCCTGGTGCTCGAGTTCGGGGCGAGCGCGGACGTCGAGGGCGCCTGGCGGATGCTCAACGACCACCGGCCCGGGGTGGAGATGCTGCGGATCGCCCTGCAGGAGGCCGCCTCGCCGTGGGCGGATGTCGCTGTGGCACTGTGCGCCACGCTGCCGGCCCTGCACGGCGACGACGCGGACGCCGTCCAGCGCCTGATCGTCCAGGGCCCGCCCGCCGAGGACGTGGGCCTGGACGCCTATTCCCTCGATCCCCGGCTCACACCCCCCGCCGCGTCTGGAGCCCCGTCGTGAACACGCTGCTCTGGGTGGTCGTGCCCTACCTGTGCCTGACCACGTTCGTGGTCGGCCATGTCTGGCGCTACACCTACGACCAGTTCGGCTGGACCACCCGGTCATCGCAGCTGTACGAGTCGGCGCTGCTGCGCTGGGGCAGTCCGATGTTCCACTTCGGCATGCTCGGAGTGATCGGCGGGCATGTGATCGGGCTGTTGATCCCGAAGACCTGGACCGAGGCGGTCGGGGTCGACCAGGAGACCTATCACCTGTTCGCCGTGGTCGGCGGCGGCATCGCCGGGCTCGCGGCACTGGCCGGGCTGGTGATCCTGATCTACCGGCGGCGCACGGTCGGCGCGGTGTTCTGGGCCACCACCCGGATGGACAAGCTGATGTATGCGGTGCTGAGCTCGGTGATCGTGCTGGGAATGTGGAACACGCTGGCGAGCAGTGTGTTCGGCCACTACGACTATCGCGCGGGGGTGTCGCTGTGGTTCCGCGGGGTGCTCACCGCCAACCCCGACCCGGCCCTGATGACGGCCGCACCGCTCGGCTTCCAGGTGCACGCCCTGCTGGCCTGCCTGCTGTTCGCGCTGTGGCCGTTCACCCGGCTGGTGCACGTGTTCAGCGCGCCGGTCGGCTACCTGACCCGGCCGTACATCGTCTACCGCACCCGCGACGTCCGCTCGGCGGAACGGATGGGCAGCCGCGCCCCCACCCGCGGCTGGGACCGCATCGCCCGCTGACCCCCACCCGCCGGTGGCGGGGGTTCAGGGGCGGCGGGCGAGGGTGTAGCCGGCGGCGGCGGCGATCAGATCGGCCACGCTGAACAGCACCCGGGACGCCAGGACGACGACCAGCACCCCGCCGCCGTCCAGCACCGGGGCCAGCGCCGCCGCCAGCGCCACCTCGCGCGCCCCCGCCCCGGCGGGCGCGATCACCACGACCAGACCGACCGCCCAGGCCAGCGCGTATCCACCCACCGCGAGGGCCAGGGTGCGCCCGGAGGTCGCCGCCCCCAGGGACACCGCGAGCAGCCAGACCTGGATCCCCGCGGCGACCCAGGATGCCAGCGCCCACCCGGTCGCGATCGCGGTGCCGCGCACCGACGGCGACTGCTCGAGCGGCTCACCCCCGATCAGCGCGAGCACCCGGTCGAGCAACGGGCCGAGCACCCGGGGGTGCAGCACCACGAGCAGCGGGACGACGAGCAGCAGCGTCCAGCCGAAGCCGCCCTCGGCCACCTGCGGCACGAACGGCAGCGCGGCGAGGACCACGACCAGCGCGGTCGCCGCCGAGAGCAGGATCATCACCATTGTCGCGGCGGCGGTCCGGCGCCGCGGCACGCCGTGGTCGCGGGCCAGTTCGGCCTGGACCACGACCGGCCACACACTGCCCGGCACGTACTTGCCGATCTGCCCGACGAAGAACACCCGCGCCGCGGCGGGCAGCGGAAGCCGCGACCCGAGATCGATCAGCAGCGCGCGCCAGGCCAGACCCGTCAGCACCAGGTTCGCGGCCGTGGCCGCCGCGGCGAGGACCAGGTAGCGGGCCTGGAGCCGACCCAGCGCGGCGACCACCTCGGTCCGGCGGCCGGCGATCGCCCACACCGCCAGCGTGATCGCGACCACGGCGAAGCCCCAGCGCAGCACCGGCGAGCGTCCCAGCGCCAGGCCCCGCTTCACCAGCCGCGCGATCCGATCAGTCATCCCCGGCACCCCGCCCCCCGCGTGCCCCCGCACCGGTCAGCACCCGCACGTACGCGCGCCAGGGCGCGTCGAGATCTACCGGGCGCACCCCGGCCTGCAGCCGCTCCAGGGCCCCGGGGGCACAGAAGGTCCGCAGCGCCCGCTCCAGGGCGCCGACGTCCCCGGCCGGCACCAGGACGCCGTCCACCCCGTCCCGCACCTGAGCGCCGAACGTGCCGACGTCGCTGGCCAGCACCGGCATCCCGTGCGCGAAGGCGAGCAGGGCGTTCTGCGAGGCCGTGGCGCTGCGGTAGGTCATCGCGAGCACGTCGTGACGCGCCAACAGGCCGGGGATCTCCTGCGCTGCAACGTATCCGGGCAGGATCTCGACCCGCCCGGCGAGCCGGGCGTCCTCGGCCCGGCGGCGCACCTGCTCACCGGCGTCGCCCCACAGTTCCCCCGCCACGCAGACCTCGACGTCCGGCACGCCGGCGGCCGCCTGCAGCAGCAGGTCGACGCCCTTGTACTCGCGCACGATCCCCAGGGCCAGGACCGCGAGCCGCGCACCGAAGCGTCCCTCGCGCCGCTCGAAGGGCGGCACCCCACCGGGCAGATGCGGCGGCAGAGCGACCACCTCGACCGCGCGTGCACCCAGGTCGCGGGCCTGGGCGGCCAGCGCCGGGGAGTGCGCCAGGACGGCGTCGGCCCGGCGGAGCAGGGCGGCCACCAGTGCCCGGGCACCCGCGTGGGGCTCGTGCGGGG
>JBAPWU010000063.1:0-3744 GCA_049283855.1 Kineosporiaceae bacterium | reverse complement strand
GGCCTCCACCACGCTCAGGGCCAGGCTGGCCCCGGCCGCTCCGCCCGCGCCACCGGCGCTGCCGGAGCTGGAGAGCCGGCCCCAGATCACCTGGGACATCTGCTCCCGGGTGACCGCGTCGGCCCGACCGGCGTCCCAGAGCTGGTCCAGCCGCTGGGTGCGCTCGTTCACCGACTGCCACAGGGCCATCGACAACGTGATGTCCCCGACGTAGTCGTCCGGGTCGGAGGACCGCAGGGCGGCGGCGTCGATCCCGTCCAGCTCACGCTTGCGCTGGGCCACCCAGTCGCGCAGCTCGCGCAGGTAGGCCAGCAGGGCGTTCGAGTCCGCGGCCTCGCCCAGGCGCCCCGGCGGAGCGGGGGCGATGGCCAGGCCCGGCGTCGACGGCACCGGCGGGGACGGGGATGCGCTCATGAACGCCCGTAGAGCGGTGCGGGCTGAGTGCCCGGGCCCAGCGCGGACTTGAGGGAACCGTCGTAGGCCTTCTGCCAGCTGCCGTCCTTGCGGGCCTGTTCCAGCACGTTGTTGATGTAGGCGGCGAAATCCTTGTGCGCCCACGGGACGCCGAGACCGTAGGGCTCGTCGCTCAGTTCGAGACCGTCGATCACCTGCGTGGTCGGGTCCTGGGCCTTGAACCCGGCCAGGATCGCGTCGTCCCCGGTGATCGCATCGACCTTGCCCTGCTGAAGTTGGACCAGGCAGTCGGTGTGGTTGACCACCCCCACGGTCTCCACTTTCGGATTCTTCTGCTTGATGGTGACCAGGCTGGTCGACCCGTTGGGGGCGCACACCTTCTTCCCCGACAGGTCGTCGAGGGTCTTCACGGTTTCCGCGGATCTACTGGGGATCATCACGCCCTGGTGTGCCTTGTAGTACTCCGCGGAGAAGGCGACCTGCTGCAGCTGCCAGCGGGCGCAGTTCATGGTGAAGGCACGCGCCACCAGGTCCACTCCGCCCTTGGCGTTGTCGGTGGCGTCCACCTCCTTGGTGAGTTCGGGGATCCGATTGGCGGTGCTGATCACCTTGAACTGGAGGTTCTTCTCGGTGACCGTGCCGAAGATCGACCGGGCGACCAACTGCGCCATCGCGATGTCGAACCCGACGAAGTCCTGCGGCTTCTGCGGGTTGACCGCGCCGAGCAACCGGGTGTCGGCGGAGACTCCGACCAGGAGGTACCCCCGCGCCCTGATCTTGTCCGCGTAGTCGCTCGTGGTCGACGGCGAGTACGACGCCGTGGCCCTCGGGGAGCACGCGGTCGGGGCGGGGGCGCTGCTCGTCGTCGGGCTCGGGCCGGGCGTCGCGCTGGCCGCCGCGGACGGGCTCACACCCGCCACCGGGGGCGCCGTCACGCAGCCGGCGAGCAATGCACTCGCGGCCGCCGCGGCCAGGACGGACACACCTAGGCGCATCCTCGGGACGATCCTCATCGGTACTCCCCCAGCCTCTGCGAGACACCGCTGTAGGAGGCCAGCGCGGCCAGGAGGCCGAAGATCAAGGTCAGCCAGCCCAGTATCACCAACGACATCCGCGACCCCGACAGCCCGGCGTCGACATCGGCGGCCTGGCGGTCCAGCTCCTGCTTCGAGACGGTATCGAAGGTGGCGAACACCGTGTTGGAGTCGACCGTCTGGCCAATCCTTCCGACCGCCAGGGCCTGGGCCTTGGGCCAGTCCCCCGTGTCATCCGCCGCGCGCACCGCGTCGTGCAGCGTCGACCAGGCGACGAACGCCTCCATCGGGGCCGTGGCGCCACCGTGCGCCTGGGCGGTGTCCATGGCGTCCATCGCCTCGATGATCTTGGCCTTCGCGATCTTCTCGTCGGCCGTCGCGTTGCCCCGGTTGATCAGCCCGAAGGACTCTCGTGCCTTGGCGTCGAAGGCGGCCGTCCGGGCCTGGGACAGGGCCACGGTGGTGGCGTAGGGCCCGCTGGCCACCTGGTCCACCCGGTCGGCCGCGGTGCCCAGGACCGAGAACCCGACCGTCAGGGCCACGAGCACCGCCACGGTGGCGCCGGCCAGGGGCAGGTTGAAGACGCGACGGGTGCGTACGGCCAGCCACAGCTGCACCAGCGCTAGCCCCAGCACCGCGACGACGCCCGCGCCGATCAGCCGCAGGGTGGCCAGGTTCGCCTGGTCGTAGGCGGCGGCGACCCGTTCCTGGTCGGAGCGGGACACCTGCTCGAGGGCGGGCACGATCTCCTTGCGCAGGACGTCGCCGGCGGCGCGCTGGTAGGCCGCGCCGACCTGCATGCCCTGCACGTTGTTGGCCCGGGCCTGCGCCACCAGACCGACGTAGCGGGTGAGCCCGTCCACCGCGGTCTCGAGGGTGGTCGAGTTCGCCGCGCTGGCGGCCGGCTGGGCCAGCCGGCGCGCGGCGTCACTGATCGCCGCGTCGTAGAGCGCCCGGGTGGCCGGTTCCTCGGACCCGCCGCGCAGGTAGGAGTTGGCCGCAACGGCGTCCGCCTTGACCAGGTCGTTCTGGATCGTCTGGATCCGCACCAGCTGGGCCGACTCGGCCCTGGCCGAGTCGAGGGCGACCCCCCACTCGCGGAACGCCGAGCCTCCCAGCAGGCCGAGGACCAGGCAGGCCAACACCGAGGCGGCCGCGGCGACCCGCATCCGGCCGGGGGTGCCGTTGAGGCCTGCCTTGGTCGCCTCGCGGACCCGGCCCCGGCGCGGCCTGGCCAGGGGATCGACCGCCGACCCGGGGATCGGGGCCGGAAGGCCGGCCGGGACCGCCGATCCGCTCACCGGCGCGCTTGCCGTCGCCTGACTCATGGCTGCTCATTCCCCTCGTGGGGTGCTGGGGCGTCGTAGGAGGCGGGCTCCTCGGCCGGCGGCGGGGCCGGCGCCGGTGGGGCCGGCACGGAGAGGTCCTCCGGGTCGAGGTCGCGCAACTGCTGCCGGGTCGGCCTGTCCACGTCGCGCAGCCGCCAGGCATGCCGGCCGATGGCCTCCTCGAGCACGTTGCGGGCGTAGCGGCCGTTGCCGAACGTCTCGTCCCGGGCGACGGTCGCCAGCAGCTCGCGGAACCGGGCGAGCACCGGGGCGGAGGCCGTGTAGTCGGCCTTGTCGGCCATCCGCCGGAAGATCTCGACCAGCTCGTCGTCGGTGTAGTCCTCGAAGTTGATGTTGGTGCGGAACCGGCTGGCCAGCCCCGGGTTCGCGGCGATGAACTCCCCCATCGGCTTGGGGTAGCCGGCGACCACGACGACCAGGTTGTCGCGATGGTCCTCCATCTCCTTGACCAGGGTGTCGATCGCCTCCTCGCCGTACTGGTCACCGGCCAGGCTGTACGCCTCGTCGATGAACAGCACCCCGCCGATCGCGGTGGCGACCACCTCGGCGGTCTTCATCGCGGTCTGGCCGAGATACCCGGCGACCAGCTCGGAGCGGTCGACCTCGATCAGCTGGCCCTTGCTGAGCAGGCCGAGCGCACGGTAGATGCCCGAGACCAGCCGGGCCACCGTGGTCTTGCCCGTTCCCGGGTTGCCGACGAAGACCAGGTGCCGGGTGATCGTCGGCTTGGCCAGTCCCGCCTCGGCGCGCAGCTTCTCCATCCGCAGCACGGCGGTCTGCCGGTGGATCTCCGACTTCACGGCGGTCAGGCCGGTCAGGTTGTCGAGCTCGGCGAGCAGTTCCTCCAGCGTCGCGACCGGCTGCTCCGGCTCGGCCGGCGCGGCGGCGGGTGCGGCGGTTGCGGGAGCGACCGCCTCCGGCGCCGCGGGCAGGGAGGGCGTGCCGGT